>NZ_JBMBTE010000038.1:0-46707 GCF_048897285.1 Rhodococcus sp. O3 | reverse complement strand
CGGCGGTGTTCGAAGTGACGTGGTTCGGGATGTCGTGGTTCGAGCCGGTTGTCACTGTTGTCCTTCGGCGTACCAGGTGCGGAACTCGTCGTAGCTCGGCATTTCCTCGGAGTTCGCCTTCGGATCGATCGCGACGTGGACGACACCGGGTTTGCCGCTCGCGTAGGCCCGCTTGATCGCGGGTGCGATGTCTTCGTCCTTCTCGACGTATTCGCCGTAGCAGCCGAAGCCCTCGGCGATCTTGTCGAAGCGGGTCTCGGTGCTCCAGTGCACACCGGTCTCGAGCGAGCCGTGCCCGTAGGTGCGTTTGTACACGCCGACCTCGAGGCCCCACGCGTAGTCGACCGCGACGACGCACACCAGCGGAAGGTTCAGTCGCGCTGCGGTTTCCAGCTCGGCGATGTGGAACTGGAACGACGAGTCGCCGGTGATGAGCATCATCGGCCGCTTGCCCCCGTCGGCGACACCCGCGCCGACCGCGTACGGCAGGCCGGTGCCCAGGTGGCCGAAGTTCTGGTTCCACATCACGTCGTGCGGTTTGGCCTGCGAGTACGTCCAGCCGAAGATCGTGGTGGCGCCGCCGTCGCGGACCATGATGCCGTCCTTCGGGAAGTCCTTGGTGGCCTCGACGATCAGGCGCGCCGGATGCACCGGGGTCCGTCCGGACGGCGCCGTCTCGGCCAGCTCGGCGAGGCGCTCTGCGTCCTCCCTGATCCAGCGGGCCAGCTCGGGCGTCGCGGTGCGCGGGGTGTCCTTCAGTGCGTCGACGAGCTGCGGGACCACCGCCCGCAGGTCACCGACGAGGGGGACGTCGATGGGCCGGTTCACGCCGATCGCGGCCGGATCCTGCTCGACGTAGAGCCACTTGCGGTTCGCCTCGTTCGCGAGCCAGTGCCGTCCGCGTCCGAAGTGGACCGGCTCACCGAGTTCGGTGCCGATCGCCAGACACAGGTCCGATTCGACGACGGCCTCGATCGCCGACGGCGAGAACCCGTACGGGAAGGTGTGATCCTCGAGCCCTTCGATGTACGACGTGCCGCCGGACGTCTGGATCACCGGGCACGCCATCAATTCGGCGAGACGGCGTACCGACTCACCGGCGCGGGCGGTGTGCACGCCGTGCCCGACGAGCAGCACCGGCTGCTTCGCCGCCCGGATCAGCTCCGAGGCCTCGGCGACACGGTCGGCGCCCGCGGTCTGGCCCACCAGCCGGTACCGTTCGGGCGGCAGAACCGGGGGAACGTCGAGCTCCTCCTGGATGATGTGCGACGGGTACTCGATGTACACCGGGCCCGGTGTCCCCGACAGCGCCTTGCGCAGACCCTCGCGGATGACTTCGTCGGTCTGGTCGGCGTATTCGATACTGGCGCTGTACTTGACGGAATTCTCGATCAACGCTTCCTGCTGCACGAACTGGATGCGGCCCCTGCGCACCCGTTGTTCGGTGATGCGGGCGCGCTGCCCGCCGAGGAAGACGACGGGGGAGTTCTCGACCTTGGCGCACATGACGGCGCCCGCCAGGTTCGCGATGCCGGGGCCGAGCGTGCCGATGCACACCGCGGCCTTGCCCGTCATGCGGGAGACGGCTTCTGCCATGAATCCCGCGGACTCCTCGTGGTGCGGAGCCACGACGTTCCAGCCGCGTTCCTCGGCCGTATGGAACAGGTGAACGAAGTTCGGGTCCGGAATCCCGAAGATGGTGTTGATGCCTTCGGCTTCGAACAGGTCCAGGATGCGTTCGTAGACCTTAACCGACATGCGTGTTTCCCTTCTGTACGGCAGCGCCGGGGTCGACACCGTTGGCTGTCGCAAAGCTTCTGATGATGTGGTCGACGTGACCCGACCGGGTCGGCAGGATCCACGGATCACCCGTGTCGCGGATCGGGTCGATCTGCTCACCGACCTCCTCGATCGTCCACGACGGCCGGTACACGCCGGGTGTCTCGGCGACGAATGCCCGGGCGATCCGGCCTGCGATCGACACCAGCATTTCCCCTGTGATCGAGCAGGATTCGTGTGCGAGCCAGCCGACGGCGGGCGCCGCCAACTCCGGATCCATCGGAGGATACTGCGAGGTGTCCAGACCTTCGGCCAGTCGCGTGAGGGCCGCCGGCACGATGACGTTGGACTTGACGCCGTGCTCGGCACCTTCGATCGCGGCCACGTTGGACAACCCGATGATGCCGCCCTTGGCCGCGGCGTAGTTGGCCACCCGATGGTTGCCGTACAGGCCGCCGATCGACGACGTCAACACGATCCGCCCGTAGCCGGCCTCGCACATCAGCGGGAATGCCGGGCGCACTACGTGGAACGCGCCGCGCAGGTGCACGTCGAGCACGGCGTCGAAATCCTCGTAGGTCATCTCCGCGAGCGGCGCGTACCTGTTGTTGCCGGCGTTGTGGATCAGGACGTCGATGCGGCCGTACCGATCGACGGCCGCATCGACGATCGCCTTGCCGCCCTCGGCCGTCGCGACGGAATCGGTGGAGGCGACGGCCTCGCCTCCGGCCGCGACGATCTCGCGCACGACGTCGTCGGCGGGACGGTCGTCGGTGCTCTCACCGCTGATCGCCGCACCGGTGTCGTTGACGACTACCTTCGCGCCCAGCGACGCGAGCAACAGCGCATACGCACGCCCCAGTCCGCGACCGGCGCCGGTGATCACTGCGACGCGGCCGTCGAATCGCAGATCAGGCACCGAACGCTCCTCTCGCGGAGGGTATGTCGAGTCGGCCGGTCACTGCTCGAACACCAGGCCTTCCAGCGCACCTGTGCCGCGCCAGTTCTCGAGCAGCTCGGTGAGTTCGTAGAAGCCGCCCCAGAACGGATCGCCGAGGAAGGACCGTCCGTTCGGTTCGCCCTCGCTGTTGTAGTAGCCGGGAGTGCACTCCGTCGTGAACTTGCTGTTGTCGACCGAGTACTGACGGATGGTCTGAACCCATCCCTCCTCGGCTTCCGCGGTCGGCTCGACGAGCGTGACACCACGGGTCTGCGCCTCTTTGATGATGTACGCGATGTGGTCGGCCTGCTGCTCGAACATCAGCGTCGTGGCCGCGGTGACACCGCCCTGGACGAATCCGGTTGCGAAGTGGTTCGGGAAGCCGTGCGCCATGATCCCGTGCAGTGTGCGGAATCCCTTGCCCCAGTGATCGTAGAGCGACGTTCCCTCACGTCCCGTGAACGGTGCGATGGCGAACTGGCGCTCGAGGGCCGTGGTGATCTCGAATCCGCTGGCGAAGACGATGCAGTCGAATTCGTGCTCGACACCGTTCGCGATGATGCCCTTCTCGGTGATCCGCTCGACCCCCTTGGTCTCGGAGACATCGATCAGGGTTACGTTCGGCCGGTTGAAGGTGGGCAGGTATTCGTCGTTGAAGACCGGCCGTTTGCACATGTTTCGGTAGTACGGCTTCAGTTTCTCCGCCGTTTCCGGGTCCTCGACGATCGACTCGACACGCTGACGCAACCGCTCCATCGCCTTGTAGTCCTCGATCTCCTTGAGTTCGAGAAACTTGGCGGGATCGGCGAGCGCGCCCCAGCCGTTGGTCTCGTTGAGCTTCGCGGCCAGGTTACGTGCGACCTCGGTCCAGCCGTCGCAGATGAGGTCGGGCTCGCCCGGGTTGTAGAACGCGAACGCGGCGTTGTGGAAGTTGCGCTGCCGCTCCGCTCGCCAGCCCGGCTTCAGGCTCTTCACCCATTCCGGATCCGTCGGGTAGTTGGCACGTTCGAAGATGTACGACGGAGTCCGCTGGAAGACCGTGAGGTGCTTCGCCCCGCGCGCCAAGTGCGGAATTGCTTGGACTGCACTCGAACCCGTGCCGATGACAGCTATCCGCTTGTCGCCGATCCTGTCGAGTCCACCGTGCAGGTCGCCGCCGGTGTACTCGTAGTCCCAGCGGGCGGTGTGGAAGGTGTGCCCCTTGAAGTCCCCGATGCCGGGGATCCCGGGGAGTTTCGGGCGATTGTACGGACCCTGGCACATCACGACGAACCGGGCGGCGATCTCGTCGCCGCGATTGGTGCCGATACGCCATCGCCTGATCTCCTCGTCCCATTCCAGCGACCGGATCAGGGTGTGGAAGATCGCGTGCTCGTAGAACCCGAAGTGGTTTCCGATGCGCTGAGCGTGCTCGAAGCACTCGTCGCCCTTGGAGAACTTCTCCTTCGGCATGTAACCCGTCTCCTCGAGGAGAGGGAGGTAACAGTAAGCGTCCGAATCGATCTGGATTCCCGGATAACGGTTCCAGTACCAGACGCCACCGAAGTCGCCGCCGAGTTCGATGATCCTGAAGTCCTCGACGCCGGCTTCCTTCAGCTGGTGGGCGGCGATCAGGCCGCTGAACCCGCCGCCGAGGATCACGACTTCGATTTCCCCGACGATCGGATCGCGGGGTTCGACCGGAAGATGGGGGTCTCCCGTGTAGAACTCTTCGAACTCGCCGTCCGCCTCGAGATACTGCTGCTGGCCGTCGGAACGAAGGCGCTTGTCGCGCTCGAGGAGATACTTCCGGTGCAGTGCTTCCTGATCGACCTCGGGTGTCTGCGAAGGGGCGCAGGGTTCCATGTGAATGTCCTCGGTTGGTGGGGAAATCGGTGGTCAGGCGAGGTCGCGGGGTGCGCCGGTGCCCATGTAGGTGGCGAGATTGTGGTGCAGGTTGACGACGCTGCGTTCGCGATACGGGTTGGGTTTCGGGCCCGAGAAGCCACGGGTCTTCATGCCCTGCTGGACGGCGGCCATGTTGGAGAAGTCCTGGGGCAGCACCGTGCGCCAGCCCGGATCGTCGGCGGGGGTGTACTCCCATTCGGTCTTGGGTTCCTCGCCGGCCGGAAACAGTTCGTACACAGCGGCTTCGAAGATGCACTTGTCGGGGTCGTAGCCGTAGGGGCGTGCGCTGTAGCAGAGCATGTTGTTGACCGCGTGCCCGATCTGGAAGTTCGGGAAGATCTGCCAGGCGGTTCCGCTCTTCGCGACCGCCTGCGGGTCGACCGTCGGCCAGATCACCCCGCGCGCCTCGTCGTCGCGGCGTGCCGAATCGAGCCAGTGCCGCAGCACCTGGTCCGGGGGAGTGCCCTCGGGGAGTTCGTCGAGCAGGCGTTGTGCGGCGTCGACGAGGGTGCGGGTGGTGTTGGTGTTCGCGTTCTCCCAGGTGAAGTTCTGTAGCTCGATCGTGGCCTTGCGGGCGTCGGGGCCGTTGCCCACGCGCAGCTTCGCCTGCTGTTCGTCCATGCCCTTGGGGGCGTCGTAGCCGATGTTGCTGTGCTTGCCCTGCGCCCGTGACCACCCGAGGAAATTGCCGAAGTTCATGAACTCCGGGTGGGTGTACGGCACGTGGTAGGTCTCCATGAAGGCTTCGAGCGCGACCTTCCAGTTGCATTCGAACACAAGCCATTTGCGCCAACGGTAGCGCATGTTGTGAAGCTGGAACGGTTCGAGCAGCGAGGCCGCCGGTTCCAGGTAGTCGCGTAGAGGTTCACAGTCGGGATCCATGTTGATCCAGATCCAGCCGCCCCACGTGTCGACCTTGACGTCGACCAGTCGCGACCGCTCGTCGGTGAGCGTGCCCTTCCAGTCGTCCCGCTCGGCCGCGAACGTGTTGTTGCCGTCGAGGTCGTAACGCCAGCCGTGGAATCCGCACACGAACTGCCTGGCACAGCCGCGCGCCTCGTGGGCACCGTCCGGGGTGTCGACGAGTTTGCGTCCGCGGTGCGAGCACACGTTGTGGTACGCGCGGAGGGTGTCGGGGCCGGTGCGAACGACGATGATCGAGTCGTCGAGGATGTCGTAGGTGAGGAAATCGCCGACCTTGACGAGTTCCTCGACGCGGCCCACCTGCTGCCACACCTTGGCCCACAACCGGTCGCCTTCGGCGCGGGCGTAGTCCTCGGACAGGTACGCCTCGACACCGATCGTGAGAGGCGTCGAGAGTGGTTCGGCTGCTTCGGAGGTGTCCTGGATGTTGTCGACTGTGTCGGTCATGTGAGCCTTCTCCTGGTGAAACGTGCGTGTCAGCGGGTGATGGCGGCGCGGAAGGATTCGTCCTTGAGGAAGAGTGAGGTGTGGTCGGCGCCCATGTGCGTCCACTTGAGATTCAGGCCGCCGTCGACGAGGAGCGTCTGCCCGGTGATGTAGCTCGACAGGTCCGAGAGCAGGAACAGGATCGCCCCGGCCTGTTCCTCGGGGCGGCCGCGCCGGCCCATCGCGATGGCGCGCCGGTCGCGTTCGGGGTCCTCGTCGACGTAGGTGCCGGACGCCGGTGTCGCGGTCACGCCGGGAGCGATGGCGTTGACGCGGATGCCGTCGACGGCCAGTTCCACGGCCATCGTGCGGGTCGCGGCCACCAGGGCGGCCTTCGCGGTGCCGTATCCGATGTGGAACGGTGCGGTGTTCATGCCGCTGATCGACGAGATCGAGACGATCGAACCGGGGTTGCCCTGCGACTTGATCTCGGCGGCGACGGCCTGGCTCATGAAGAACATCGTTTCGAGGTTCTGGGTGAACAGTGCACGCCAGTCCTCGCGGGTGACGCGGGTGGCCGGCATCCACGTGGCGGGTGCCGCGCCCCCGGCGACGTTGACGAGCCCGTACAGGTCGCCGTCCGTCCGGCGAGCCGTCTCGACCACCGCGGCGATGCCCTCGTCGGTGGAGGCATCCGCAGCGAGGGGAACCACCCGGAGTCCTTCGGAGACAAGGGGTTCGATGTGCTTGTTGAGATTCTCCTCCGAGCGGCTCACCGCGATCACGGTGGCTCCCGCTTCGGCGACACTCCGGGTGACCGAGGTTCCGATACCACCACCGGCGGCGCCGGAGACGACGACGATGCGCCCGTCGAGACCGAGAAGTTCGTTGCTCACCGCACTCACCGGACCTTGCGGATCGCGAGGACGCTGCCTTCTGCGTCGGCCGACACGTAGAGGGTGCCGTCCGGTCCGGCGGCGATACCCGCGAAGGGGCCCTGCGGTCCGGAGAACGGGGGCAGGCCGAGGAGCGGCTTCGGCGTCACCCCTGCGGGCGCGCCGACCGGAAGGTTCCGCGCGACGACCTGCTGAGCCTTGGTTTCGAGGTCGACGCCGATGAGGGTCTTCGCATCCACGTCGACGATGAACAGCGTGCCGTCGTGGACGACGATGCCCTCCGGTCGTTCGAGGCCGTCGATCAGGGTGTCGACACCGGAAGCGGTGATCGACAGGATCCGTCCGGCGCCGGCTTCGGAGACCAGGGCCGTGCCGTTCGACGCGAAGGCGACGCCGATCGGCTCGTTCAGGCCGTCGGCGACGGCCCGGGCTTCACCGGCCGCGACGGCATAGACCTTTCCCGCGCCCAGGTCCGCGGTGACGACGGTTCCGCTGTGGGACACCGCGACTCCGTAGAGCGCTTCGAGCCCGTCGGCGAGGACCTCGCTCTCGGCGGCCGCCGGGTTGTATCGGGAGACGATTCCGTCGCCGGTGACGATGAACTCGCCGTTGCCGACGGCGGTCACCCCGCGGATGTAGCCGGGCCAGCCGGGGCTGAACAGCATTCCGAGAGTGCGGGTCCCGCCGCCCGGTTCGAGTGCGAGCAGGAAGGTGCCGTCGGCGATGTAGACGGTTCCGTCCGGTCCGACGGTCAGGTCCAGTGGCCAGGTCAAGCCGTCCGACAGTGCCTCGCGGGTCTCACCGCCGGCGAGGATTTCGGTGACCTTGCCCGTGAAGCTCGACACGAACAGCCGGTCGCCGAGGAAGGTGAGGTTGTCGAGTCCGGGATTCAGCTGGGCCAGGACCGTGCGGTCGCCGTTGCGCGGGTTGATCCGCAGTACCTGGCCGGAGGCGACCTGGGTGGAGACGATGAAGCCTTCGGAGTCGAACTTCACCGCGTCCGGGACGCCGAGATCGCCGGCGACGCGTTCGGGCTCGCCACCGTCGGGGTCGATGCGCCAGATGTCGTTCGTGCCGAGCAGCGGGTAGTAGAGCTTGCCGTCCGGCCCGACCTCCATGCCGTTGGGCATCGGGAGTTCGTCGAGGAGAACCTTGGGCGCGCCGCCGGCCGGGTTCAGCTCCATGAGGCGGCCCCCGACCCGGCACTCGTTCACGAACAGCCGGTCCTGGTGGATCGTGATGCCGTTCGCGCCGGGCAGGTCGTGGCGCAGCAGGCGGGTGCTGCCGTCGGCGCCGCGGATGCTGACCCGCCCGTCGTAGTACTCGGTGATGTACATGTCGCCGCGGCTGTCGAACGCGACGTCGTCGGGGGCGACGATGTCGCTGCCCTTGGGGCTGATCGTTTCGAGTGCACCGGTCCCGGGGTCGAACGCGCTGATCTGGCTGCCTGCGACCTGCGCGACGTAGATACGGCCGTCCGGGCCGCTACGGAGACCGTTCGCGCCGAACAGTCGGCTCGGCGGAGTGAGTCGTTCCATGGCCCATCCGTCGGTGAGCCTTGTCGATGTTCCGGTGTAGCGCGCCCCTGCTGTCAAGATCGGGTCCCCTCCCGTGACGAGAATCTGATTCTCCGAAGTGCGGAACTCGGTGGTGCATTTCGTGTGAGTGTTGTCGCGACGGTGCGCTGCGTATCCCGGATCGAGTGACGCAGGCCACTTTCATCGAGGGCGAGTGTAGACACGAAACGGTGAGCTTTACAAGTATTACTATCCTTATAAGGATGAGGGGTCCGGTGAGGGTGTCGAGTGCGCGGTGACCGAATCCGGTCGAGCCGGGGAGCGGGTGATTACGTGCAGAAAGCACACCGTGCTCCGGTCGCGGGATCGGCAACCGGAGGTGTCTTCGTGGTGATCGGGTACGGCTCGGAAGCCGACGAGGTTTCGGTGGGGGCTGTTACCGGATGAGCTTCGTTGTGAGTGAGGTCAAGTGGTCGCGCGTGATCGTGGCAGCGGTCGTCCGGTCGCGGCGTGCGATGGCGTCGTAGAGGCGTTCATGGGTGGCGTGATCGGCGTCGTCCCCGAATGTGCCGCGGGCGCGGAGCATCTCGATCATGGCCTGGCGGTTGCGGGGTGTGAAGCTGTCGAACAGGTCGAGAAGAATCGGGTTGTGAGCGGCGATCACGACGCCGCGGTGGAAGGCGATGTCCGTGTCGACGTGTTCTTCGATCCCCGCGCGGTGGGTTTCGCGTTCTCGCAGTGCTTTTTTCAGCGTGCGGAGTTCGGTGGTCGTGCGACGGTCCGCGGCGAGGGCCGCGGCTTCGACTTCGATGGCGATGCGGGCTTCTATGACCGTGCGGACGTCGGCTCGAGCGACGGTCCGCGTCCAGTCCTCGGGGGCGTCGAGGGCGACGACGAACACGCCGGCGCCTTGCCGGGTGGCGAGGATGCCGCGGCCGGCGAGTTGGCGGATCGCCTCGCGGACGGTGGAGCGGCCGACGCCGAGTTGCGGGGCCAGGGTCGTCTCGCCGGGCAGCTTCGCGCCGAGGGGCCATTCTCCGGAGCGGATGCGCTCGAGCAGCACTTCGGCAGCCTGATCGGCGAGAGGTTCGCGGCGGACGAGGGTCATGATCCCATCATCGCAGAACTCCCGACCCCTCTACTTGTCTGAGGAGTTGTGCTACTGTTCCCGACGTGCGCTCCTTCGCATTCCTTCTCCTTCGCCGCCACGGCGGGGTTTAGCCGGACCGGCTCCCCGTCGTGGAGTCGAACATGCGCCGGTCCCCGTCCACGACGATCGACGAAGGACCTCTTTCCGGATGAGCACCAGCATGTTCTCTCGCATCTCCACTCCTGCCGGCCCGATTCCCGCCGATGCCCCCGGCTGGAACAGGCAACGGCACTCCCGCATGCCCTCGCACCGATACTGCGACGTGTTCTCGCGTGTCGCGGTGCCCCTGACGCAGCGGCAGTGGCCGATGAATCGGCTCACCGCGGCGCCGTTGTGGGTGCCGGTGGATCTACGGGACGGCAACCAGGCGCTGGCCGAGCCGATGGACCCCGAGCGCAAGCGCCGCTTCTTCGAGTTGATGGTTGCGATGGGCTACAAGGAGATCGAAGTCGGCTACCCGTCCGCCTCCCAGACGGACTTCGACTTCGTGCGGCTGGTCGCCGCAACCGACATCGCCCCGCCCGATGTCACCATCGTGGTTTTCACGCCCGCCCGTCGTGACCTGATCGAGCGGACGGTGGAATCCGTCCGCGGCATCGGCAACGAGGTCGTCATCCACATGTACACCGCCACCGCCCCGGTCTGGCGTGACGTCGTGCTCGACCGCGACCGCACAGCGCTGAAGGAACTGATCCTGGCCGGCGGGCGTGACGTGCTGGAACTGGCCGGTGATCTGCCGAATGTGCGATTCGAGTTCTCGCCCGAGGTCTTCAACCTCACCGAACCCGACTATGCGCTCGAAGTGTGCGACGCGATGACCGAGCTGTGGGACGCGACCTCCGAGCGGCCGGTGGTCGTGAATCTTCCGGCGACGGTGGAGATCGCAACCCCGAATGTGTATGCCGACCAGATCGAATACATGCACGAGAACCTCGCCCGCCGCGACGCGGTGATCCTGTCCGTGCATCCGCACAACGATCGTGGCACCGGGATCGCCTGCGCCGAACTCGCCGTCCTCGCAGGAGCTCAGCGGGTCGAGGGTTGCGTTTTCGGCAACGGGGAACGCACCGGCAATGTCGACATCGCGACCCTCGCTCTGAACCTGCACGCGCAGGGCATCGACCCGATGATCGACTTCTCCGACATCGACGAGATCCGCCGCACCGTCGAGTACTGCAATCGCATCGAGATCCACCCGCGACATCCGTACGTCGGAGACCTGGTGCACACCGCCTTCAGCGGCACCCACCAAGACGCGATCAAGAAGGGTTTCGCGGAGCATCAGGCTCGCGCCGCCGCCGAGGGGCGGCCCGAGTCCGAGATCGAGTGGCGGGTGCCGTACCTGCCGATCGACCCCACCGACATCGGCCGTAGCTACGACGCGGTGATCCGGGTCAACTCACAGTCCGGCAAAGGCGGAATCGCCTATCTGCTCGAAAGCGAATACGGCATCGAACTGCCGCGCCGGCTCCAGACCGAATTCGCCCGCCACGTGCAACAACACACCGACGCCACCGGCGGTGAAATTACTCCGGTCGAGCTGTGGGGAATCTTCGAAGCCGCGTACCTCACGCAGTCGGACGTACCCGGCGCCCCGGCGCTGCTCGGCTTCGACGTGACCGGCACCGTCACCACGATCACGCTGGGTATCGGCGACACCGAAAACCGCAGCGTGCACGAGGGTGTGGGTCCTGTCGAAGCGTTGACCGCCGCGCTGGCCCGGCACGACATCCATATCGAAGTGCTCGGCCTCCACCAGAGCAGCATCGGTACCGGGAACGGCACCGACGCCTTCACGCTGGTCGAATGCCGCAGCCGCGAGGGCACGGGTTGGGCCGCAGGACGCCATCGCTCCGTGCTCACCTCGAGTCTTCAGGCGATCATTCGCGCCGCACGCGATGGGTCGCGGCGACCGCAGCAGCACGGTGAGCCGATAGTTCCGGCATCCGCGCAGGTCGTGGCCTCGGGATGAGGCGTGGGTCGACGGCACAGTCACCGTCGACCCGCGCCGGGTCGGAAGACGGTTGGCCGGGGTGCTGTGAGCACCGTCCGGGTGATCGCTCTAGATCCGGGGGCGCTGACCCGCCTGCCGGGCCATCGCGGACGACGCGTTCACGACGCCGTCGTCGAAGCGATCGAGAAGAATCGCCTGGGTCGCGGCCAGGTGTGCGCGGGCGATGCGTTCGGCCTCGCTGTCGCGGCCGGCCGCGATCTCGTCGACGATCCGGCGATGGATCCGCACCGCCTCCCGCGCGTCCTCCTCGGAGGGGTACTCGCCGCGGCGGGTGAGCACCTCGGCCCAGGCGACCTCCTGCGCCGACCACAGCGCCACCAGGCTGCTCACCACGTATCGCACCGTCACGTTGGGTGTGAAGGAGACGACGAGATCGTGGAATTCGCGGGCGATCCGGGTGAAGGCGACGCCGTCGTCGACCACCTCGGCGCTCGCGTTCACGTTGGCCTCGAGGGCCGGAACGACGACCTCTGCGCGGTCCGGGCGGCGCGCCAGTTCCGCCGCGCACATCGGTTCGAGTTTCTGCAGGCCGGCAGCGAGATCGCCGAGGGTGACGCGGGCGCCCTGGAGTGCCAGGCCGAGGTGGTAGGCGGCCGAGAATTCGTCCGGCCGGTGCACCTCGGCACCGCCGACGTTGCCGCGACGCACCGTGACCAGCCCTTCGGTCTCGAGGATGCGCAGTGCTTCCCGGATCGAGGGGTAACTGACGCCGAAGTCCTTGACCAGCTGGTCCTGCGTGGGGAGGCGATAGTTGTCGTCCGAGAGGATGTGGTCGCGAAGCTCGGCGGCGACCGTTTCCGCTATGCGCCGCTGGGGAACTCGGCCGCGCCGCGGGGTCGTCACGAAGTGCGCCTTTCATCCATGCGCGTCAGTCTATCCGTAGGTCGAGTCATACTTCCAATTATTGACAGTCTTATAACATCAAGTATTGCTATCCTTATTAGGATTGACGTAGTGTCCGCTCATGGACTTCACGATGGGCGGGGAGGCCCCGGAGTTGCGGCGCGAACTCCGTAGGCTGGTGCAGGACCATGTTCCCGAGCACTTCCTCGGAGCGTTCACCGACGATCCGGCCGATCTCGAAGCGGCCCAAGCATTCTGCCGGCTCCTCGCCGAGCGCGGGCTGCTGTGCGCGGCCTGGCCGGAGGAATTCGGCGGGCGTGGAGCCACGATCTGGGAACAGACCGTCGTTCGCGAGGAGATGTGGGCGCACCACGAACCGCGCGGCGCGCAATACATGGGCGTGAACTGGGTCGGGCCCACCATCATGCGGCACGGAACCGCCCGCCAGCGGGACGAACACCTGCCGCCCATCGCGCGCGGCGAGGTGATCTGGTGCCAGGGCTTCAGTGAGCCCGAGGCCGGTTCCGATCTCGCGTCGCTGCGCACCGCAGCCCGCCGGGACGGCGACGGCTGGCTCGTTTCGGGCCAGAAGATCTGGACGTCCTACGCGACCATGGCGCAATGGTGCTTCCTGCTGGCCCGAACCTCGACCGGGGAGCGGAAACAACAGGGGCTCACAGTCTTTCTCGTCCCCATGTCCGCACCGGGAATCGAGGTCCGGCCCATCCGGTCCATGCTCGGACCGCACCACCTCAACGAAGTCTTCTTCGACGACGTGCGCGTCACCGAGGCGGACGTGCTCGGCGAGGTCGACGACGGCTGGTCCGTCGTGCAGGAGGTCCTGTCCTACGAGCGGGTGGGAATCGCCCGGTACGCGCGCTGTGAGCGACTGTTGCAAGCGGCACCCTCCGTGCTCGGCGACCGCTGGGACGACGTACCCGTCGAGCTCCGGGCTCGCTGGGCGCGCATGCTCACCCACTGCCGGCGTGCGCGTCTGCTCGCGTACCGCGTGGTGTCGCTGCAGGAGGACGGCACCGTCCGGCCCGGCGACGCCGCGGCCTACCGGATCGCGGTCACGACTCTCGATCAGGGCAGCGCCGAGGTGCTCACCGAGATCGCCGTGTACGCGACACCCCCCGACGGCCGCGCGGAAGAATTCGACAATGCGACGGCCCTGTGGTTCCGCCGGGCGGTGGAGGACCACTGGCGGTACTCCCAGGCCGCGACGGTCGCATCCGGCAGCATCGAGATGCAGCGCATTCTTCTGGCCCGAGCCCTCCTGGCGGCATCATGAACATCGAATTGAGCACGGAAGCAACGGACTACGGGCAGGAGGCGCTGCGGGCACTCGAAGCGGCCGGTGGCGACGAGCTCGTCCGGCGCGTCGAGAACGACCCATCGCTCCGGCAGGACATCGTCGTGCCCGTGCTCGCCGAACTGGGCGCATGGGATCTCGATCCGCGCGGCGACGCCGACGAGCTCGAGGCCGCCGCCGCACTGTGCCGCAGCGTCGGGTACTGGGCGGTGCCCTATCCGGTCGCCGAGCGCCTGGCCCGTCCGGCGGATCTGGACGTCGACGGACTGGTCGTCGTCGCCGATTCGGATCCCAAGGCACCCATCGCGAACCTCGATCTGCGTTGGGTCGCAGTCGCACTCGACGGACGACGCAGTCGTGCGATCGCACGCCCACCGAGCACGCCGCCGCGCATGTCCGCGTTCGCGGCGCAGCTCGATCTGCTGCCGATCGACGACAACGGTCTCGGCGACCTCGCGCTCGCACTGACCCTGCCGTGCTGGACCCTGCTCGGCATGCTCGACCGGGCAATGGATCTCACGCGGACCCACATCCAGCTCCGCGAACAGTTCGGTGCTCCGCTCGCGCGCCTGCAGGGGGTGCAGTTCCAGCTCACCGAGGCCGAAGTCGAACGCAGCGGGCTCGACGTGCTCGCCAAGTACACGCTGTGGAGCATCCAGGCGGGTAACGCCGAGGCACTCGACGATGCGCTCGCGCTGCGGCTCGCGGCCGTCGAGGCAGCGCAGGTCGTCTTCCGCGTCGCTCACCAGCTGCACGGGGCCGGCGGCTTCTGCGACGAGACGACGGTGTCGTGGATCTCCCGCTACAGCATCCCCCTGCGACGCATCCCCTGGGGCCCGTCCGGCACGCTCGACGCCCTGACCCGCACCGTCGGCCGGCGCGGCCTGACCGGCCTGTTCAGTCCGACCGCCGAGGAGGCGCTGCTGTGACCTACGACCTCCCGGACGTGCTCACCGTCGAATCCGACGGACCCGTCCGGATCGTCACCGTCAACCGCCCGGACGAACTCAACGCGGTGAACAAGGAATTGCACTGGGCGCTCGCGCACGTGTGGCGCCGACTCGCGGCGGATCGGGACGCCGCCGTCGTCGTGCTCACCGGGGCGGGCCGGGCGTTCAGCGCCGGCGGCGACCTCGACTGGATCTCGTCGTTCCTCGACGACCCGGTCGCGCGCGACGAGAGCATCCGCGAGGGCGCCGAGATCATCGAGGAACTGCTGCGATTCCCGTTGCCGGTGATCGCCGCCGTCAACGGTCCCGCGGTCGGGCTCGGGGCCAGCATCGCGGTGCTGTGCGACATCGTGCTCATGTCCGAGCGCGCATTTCTGGCCGACCCGCACGTCGCCGTCGGGCTGGTCGCCGGTGACGGCGGCGCAGCCTTCTGGCCGCTGCTCACCCCGATCCTGCGGTCGCGGGAGTATCTGTACACCGGCGACCGCATCCCCGCGGCCACCGCCGTCGAACTCGGACTCGCCAGCCGCGTCACCGCACCCGACGACCTGCTTCCCGAGGCCCGGCTGCTCGCGGCGCGGCTCGCCGCGCAGCCGCCGCAGGCCTTGCAGGGCACCAAACGCATCGTCAACATGTACCTGTCCCAGGCACTGGCGGGGCCGATGCAGGCCGGCTTCGCCGCCGAGGTCCACACGATGCAGACGCCGGAGCATCGGGACCGGCTCCTGGCGTTACGGGAGAACACCGACCGGCAGAACGGCAGGCGGAAGGAGCCCGCGAGATGAGCCCGGCACCACCCGCGCTCGACGAGTTCCGCGCCGAGGTTCGTGCCTGGTGTCGCGATCACGTTCCCGCGCAGTGGCGCTCGGCGCAGACCGGCGTCTCCGACGACGAGTTCGTCGCCTTCCAGAAGGCATGGTTCCGGGAACTGCGCGACGCCGGATACGCCGTGCCGCACTGGCCGAAGGAATGGGGCGGCGGCATGTCCGTCGCCGAACAGGTGGTCCTCTACCAGGAACTGGCCGCCCACGACGCGCCGCGGCTCGTGCTGCCGTTCGTCTCCATCCACCACGCGGCCTCCACGCTGCTCGCCGCCGGCACCGACGACCAACGCCGGCGTCACCTGCCCGCGATCCTCGACGGCGAGATCTGGTGCCAGGGCTTCTCCGAACCCGGCGCCGGATCCGACATGGCAGCACTCTCGACGACGGCCCGCAGGGACGGTGACACCTACATCGTCGACGGGCAGAAACTGTGGGCGAGCGGCGCAGTGCACGCGGACTGGTGCCTGCTGCTGGCCCGCACCGACCCCGACGCACCGAAACGGCGCGGCATCTCCTACTTCCTGATGGACATGCGCACGCCCGGGGTCGAGGTCCGGCCGATCCGGCAGGCCACCGGCGAATCGCACTTCTGCGAGATCTTCCTCGACGGCGTCGCGGTACCCGAGGCCAACCGCGTCGGGCCGGAGAACGAGGGGTGGAAGGTCGCGCAGGAAACCCTCGGTGCCGAGCGCGGCATGACGATGCTCGAACTCGCGGAACGGCTCGGCACCGGCGGATTCCGCCGGCTCGTCGAGCTGTGCGCACGGCCCCGGCCCGACGGGAGCGTACCCCTGGACGATCCGGTCGTCGCCGATCGGCTGGCCGCACTCGAAACCGAGATCACCGGACTGCGCGCGCTGTGCGCCGATTTCGTCGCCGACGACCGGCCCGGTCCCGCGGACGCGTCCATCGTCAAGCTGTACTACAGCGAACTGCTGCAGCGCACCACCGATTTCGGTGCCGACGTCGCCGGTCTCGCCGCCCAGACCGAATTGCGCAAGCCGCTGTCGAGCAGCTGGGAATCGGGACCGTGGGTCCTCGATTTCATCGGCTCGTGGGAATGGACGATCCCGGGAGGGACCAGCGAGATCCAGCGCACCATCATCGGCGAACGCGCGCTGGGCCTGCCACGCGAACCGAGGAGCGCGACATGACCGGCACCCTCGATCTCACCGAGTTCCACGACGAACTCCGGACCGTCGCACGGAATGTGCTCGCCGCCGCGGATCGCGACAGCGCACCGCCCTGGACTCGCGTCTCCACCTCGGGATGGCTCGGACTCGAGGTCGACGAGGAATTCGACGGCGCCGGAGCGGGATTCGCGGAGACGGCCGTCGTCCTCCGCGAATACGGACGGGCCGCGGCCCGGGGCCCGCTCCCGGCTGTCGCTGCTCTCGCGGTGCCGGCCCTCGGACTCGTGGATCCCGGTTCGGTGCGGGACCGGCTGCTGCGCGAGGCCGTGGCAGGCGCGACCGTCCCGGTCCTCGTGCTCGGCGGCGAGACTCTCGGGGTGACGCCCTTCCGCCTCGACTCCGGCGTGGAGGGGCCGGTGCTGCACGGGGAGACCTCGTTCGTGCTCGACGCACCCGGCGCCGACCGGCTGCTCGTGCCGGCGACGAGATCCGACGGCACGGTCGTCCTCGTCGACGTGGATCCCGGCGCCGGTGGTGTCGAGGTCACGGACCAGCCGGTGCTCGATGCCACCCGTTCCTTCGGCCGGGTCGTCGCGGAGGGCGCCGTGGTCGCCGCCGACACCGTTCACGCGTTCCGCGACGGTGCCTCGGCCCTGCGGCATCTGGCCGACCGGGCGGCCGTCGCGGTCGCATGCGACAGCCTCGGCCTCGCCGAAGCCATGCTCGACACCACCGTCGCCTACGTCGGTGTACGCGAGCAGTTCGGACGCAGGATCGGTTCGTTCCAGGCCGTCAAGCACGCGTGTGCCGACATGCTCGTCTCGATCAGCGTGTCGCGGCGCCTCGTCGCTGCCGCGGTGCGGAACGTCGCGGAGGGCGCGCCGGACGCCGCGGTGTCGGTTTCGATGGCGAAATCGCACGTGTGCGCCGCGGCCGTCGACATCGCAGGCAAGGCCATGCAACTGCACGGCGGCATGGGCTACACCTGGGAGAGCGGCATCCACGTGTACCTCAAGCGCGCGACGCTGAACCGCTCGCTGTTCGGGTCGCCCACCGAGCACCGCCGTCGGCTGGCGCAACGCTACGTCAGCCCTGCAGGCGTGCGACCGCGAGCTTGCGGACCTCGTCGGTCTTGATCTTCGCGCTGCCGGTCAGCGAGATCTCGTCCTCGTCGAAGAACAGCACATGGCGCGGAACCTTGTAGCTCGCCAGCTGTTCCCGGAGGTGACTGCGGATCTTCTTCGCCTCGAGGTTCGCGTCGGCGTGCGGCACGATGCACGCGACGACGACTTCGCCGAGCGTCTCGTGCGGCACCCCGACCGTGCGGGCGACCTTGACTCCCGGGAGACCGATCAGCACCTCGTCAACCTCGAGCGGTGAGACGTTCGCGCCCCCGGTCTTGATGATGTCGTTGAGCCGGCCCTCCCAGAACAGCCGGCCCTCGTGGTCGAGGCGTCCTCCGTCACCGGTGTGGAAGAAGCCCTCGGCATCGAGCGTGTCGGACAACGGGATTCCGAGGTAACCGAGCATCAATGTCGGTCCCTTGACGCAGATCTCACCACTGGTCCCGACGGGGACCGGGACTCCGGACAGCGGTTCGACGACCTTGACGGTGACACCCGGCAAGGGCACCCCGCTGCTGCCGGCGGTCACCTCGTCGGGGGTGTTCGCCGGGTACGCCGTCGAGATCGTGAAGGTCTCGGTGTTGCCGTAGGCATGGCCGGGTTCGCGGTAGTCGACCGACACCGAGGGGTGACGTGCGATGGGAGTGCTGTTGTCCACGAACCGCATCGCGCTCAGGTCCGCCTCCGCCCAGTTCGGGGCGGCTTCGAGTTGTGCCCACTGGTGCGGCCACGCGACCGGGAAGTTCACCCGTTCGCGTTCCATGAGGTCGAGCGCTTCGGCGGCGTCGAACACGGACTGCAGGACGAGCGAGCCGCCCTTCGACAGGGTCGCACCGAGCGCCATCCCGAAGTTGCCCGACCAGAAGAAGCCGTTCGCCGACCAGCAGCGCACGTCGTCCGCGGGCTCGAAGCCGTACATCCGCCCGAACCGCCACGACTGGATGCTCACCCCCCGGTGGGCGCTGAGGATGCCTTTCGGCTTGCTCGTCGTGCCCGAGGAGAAGAACAGGACGGCGGTGTCGCTCGGTTTGACCGCCGCGGCCGTCGCCTCGACGACTCGCCTGGGCACGTCACGTCCCCCTGCGACGAACGTGTCCCACGACTCGATCGCCCCACCGCCGGGTGCCTCCCCGACCGTGGCGAGATACCGCAGGTGCGGATAGCGCGCCGACCGCAGATCGCCGGGGGAGGACCGGCCGATCTCCGGTTCGAGTTCGACGAGTGCCTCGGCCAGGTCCCGGTTCGCGACGGTGCGTTCGAACAGCAGCACCGAGACGCCCGAGGTCTCGATGAGGAAGTCGAGTTCGGCGGAGGTCGAGAACGTGCTGAGCGCGACCGCGACGCCGCCGGCGAGCGATGCGCCGAAGGTCGCCGCGATCCACTCGGGCCGGTTGGTCATCAATACCCCGACCCGGCCGTCCTTCCCGACTCCCAACGCGCGCAATGCCTTCGCGACCTCGATTGCGCGTTCCCAGAATTCGGCGTAGCTCCAGCGGGTGACACCGCCGGCTTCGTGCATCACGAGGGCCTCACGATCGGCGTACGCCGTGGTGACCTCGCGCAGGAACCCGGGCAGTGTCAAGGTACCGAGCCCGGGCTCCTCGGTGAGCGGTGGTCCCGAGACGATCGAAACCGGTTGTGCCGATACAGCATTCTCGACGGTCGTCATGTCGGCCCCCCTTGTGCTCGATTCGTTCGGTACGGCAGTTCGATCTCTGCGGTGCAATCGACCAGGACGGCGGAATCCTGGTTGGTCAGACGAAGTTTCACCTGGACGAGGGGCACACCCCACGGGGTGTCGGTCTGCTTGTCGATCACCTCGGCGTCGAAGTACGTGACGTCGCCCTCGAAAGCGGGACCGCGGAAGTCCGCCTTGGTGTGACGGACCATGCCGTCGTTGCCCGCCCAGTAGGACAGGTAGTCGGTGCACCAGGCGCCCATCGTCGCGCCGTAGCCGTAGGCGCGGGCCATTCCGACCTCACTGGCCTTGTCGGCGTCGATGTGCCCACGCGACGGCCCGACGTAGAGCCCGTCCCGCTTGCGCGGATCGATCCTGGCGCCTTCCTCGTCGAAGCCGAATCCCTCGACCCATCCCGGGTCCTGGTTGATCCACGGATCCTCGAGGCCGGCAGGTGCGGTCCACTGGAAGGTGCCCCAGATGTTGAACAGGAACGCGCGGTATTCGGTGGTGAACGTCGCGATGCTGTGCGGGCCGATCACCCGTCGCGGCAGGGTGTCTCCGACCTTGACCTCGTCGAAATGCGGTGAGACGCCGAGTCGGTTGGACAGGATCCACTCGTGGCGCAGTGATTCGATCTCGGTGAGCTCCTCGGCGGTCCACCGTTTGATCTCCCCGAGCTGGTTCTCGTACATGCCGCGCTCGGTCGCCTCGGACGAAAGGTACCGGATCGCGGTGGACCGCTCCTTCGCGACGAGCGCTCCGTGCTGGTTGCGGTGAACGGTGTCGCCGCGCGAGAACATCGTCGGACCGGCGAACTTGGTCTCCACCACCTTGTAGTCGTGGAAACGGCGATCCTGGAAGAGCTTGTCGCCGGGGCGGACCGGGGTGCCGTAGAACCACCATTCCTCGCCTCCGAAGATCAGGTGGCTGCCGGGAATGCGGCCCACGCAGGCGGGTTGCGCGCCGTGGCCGTAGTCGAGGGCCACCGCGATCGACTGCGGTGCGACGATGCCGCCGAACCGCGATTCCCGCGCGAACTCCTCGTCCCAGTGGAGCGGGTTCGGGTAGTCCATGGCCATCACCCAGCGCCGGATGTCGGAGCCGCTGCACGGATCCCACAGCTGGCCGCCGCCGACGGGCTTGCCGACGCGATGATCGACGTCGGACAGGTCGAGTTCGGTGACCTCGGCCGGATTCGATTTCTTGCTCACGTCTACTCCTTGATCATCGATTGACGTCGACGACGATGCGACCGCGCACGTTGCCGTCCATGAGCTTTCCGGCGGCACCGATCGCTTCCTCCAGCCCGACCTCGTGGGCGATCGCGTCGAGCGCGCTCGCGTCGAGATCGCGGGCCAGCCGGTCCCACGCGGCGGTGCGCCGGGGATGCGGGGCCATCACGCTGTCGATACCGAGGAGGGAGACGCCGCGCAGGATGAACGGTGCGACCGAGGCGGGGAAGTCCATGCCCTGTGCGAGACCGCATGCCGCAACCGCGCCGCCGTAGCGGGTCTGGGCGCACGCGTTGGCGAGGGTGTGGCTACCCGCGGTGTCGACGACGCCGGCCCAGCGTTCCTTCTGCAACGGTTTGCCCGCCGCGGACAGTTCGGCGCGATCGAGGACGGCCGTGGCACCCAGCGAGGTGAGATAGTCTGCCTCCGAGGTCTTTCCGGTCGCGGCGGTGACGCTGAACCCGGCCTTGGCGAGCAGAGCGATGGCGACGCTGCCGACGCCCCCGGTCGCGCCCGTCACCAGGATGTCGCCCTGATCGGGGGCGATCCCGAAGGCGACGAGAGCGTCGACGCACAGGCTCGCGGTGTAACCGGCGGTCCCGATCGCCATGGCCTGCCGTGTGGTGAACGCCTCGGGCAGCGGAACCAGCCAGTCGCCGTCGATCCGGGCACGCTGAGCCAGTCCGCCCCAATGGGTTTCGCCGACGCCCCAGCCGTTGAGCACCACGCGGTCACCCTTCGACCATCGTTCGTGCGAACTGTCGGCGACGACGCCTGCGATGTCGATCCCGGGCACCATGGGGAACTTGCGTACGACCGGGGACCTACCGGTGATCGCGAGAGCGTCCTTGAAGTTGAGGGTCGAGTACTCCACGTCGACGGTGACGTTCCCGTCGGGCAGATCGGTGTCCTGCAGGCTCTTGCGCGTCACCGTCTGTCCGGTTTCGGGCTTCTCGATCACCAGTGCGGAAAACATCGTCGAAACAATTCCTTCCTCGAGCCGTCGAGCGATATCGGATGTGCATTCGTCGGACCGGGCGCCGTGTTCGGAAGCGGCGTCGCCGGAGCCTGTGCAGCGGACATTACGTCAATCCTTGTAAGGATGACAATACTTGAATCCTAGGGAGCCGATGGCGATATCAGCAGCGTGACCGAACGTGGGGATCGGCCTCAGCGCGCGGTCCAGCCGCCGTCGACGACGATCGTCTGGCCCGTGACGTAGCTGCCCGCGTCGCCGGCGAGCCACACGACCGCACCGACGATGTCGTCCGCGATGCCCTCCTTCGGGAGCGGCGTGTTGCGGCGCAGATACTCGGTGGCCCGATCGCTCTCGTAGAGCGGACCGGTGATCTCGCTGCGGAAGAAGCCGGGCGCCACGGTGTTCACCCGGATCGAGTGCCGTGCCCACTGCACTGCGAGTTCGGAGGTCAGACCCGACAGGCCGAGCTTGCTCGCGGCATAGGACGCCTGCGGGATGCCCGGGACACCCACCCGGCCGCTGATGGACGAGATGTTGACGATCGATCCGCGACCGGCCGCCCGCATGTGCGGAAAAACGTCCTGCGCGAGGCGGAACGGGGCGAGCAGGTTCAGATCGAGCGTGCGCCGCATCGCGTCGAGCGGCTCGGACTCGGCGCGTTCCTCGGTGAACATGCTCCCCGCGGCGTTCACCAGGATCTCCGGGTGTCCGAGGTGGTCGAGCACCGTCGGCACGACCTCGGCGACCCGGTCCAGGTCGGACAGATCGCAGGCCACGGGCAGGCCGTCGATCCGCTGTGCCAGGTCGGCGAGCCGGTCGCGACGCCGCGCGACGAGCGCGACCTTCGCGCCCAGCGACGCCAGGGACTCGGCCACGGCTGCGCCGAGACCGGAAGACGCCCCGGTTACGATCGCCACCCGCCCGTCCAAGCCGAACATCCTCGCGGCGGCGTCACCGATGGGCGCCACAGGGCTCTCCTCTCGATCGGGGCTCGATCCTCGCACGGATCGGGCGGCGGCGCGGGAGTTATTCACGGCCGGCATTGCGGTGTTCGGTGACACTGCGGTGTTCGGTGACACTGCGGTGTTCGGTGGCACTGCGGTGTTCGGTGGCACGGTGGGCGGCGACGAATTCGGCGAGACCCGCGCGCTGGATCTTGCCCATCGCATTGACCGGTAGCGCGTCGACGCGGGTCCAGAGCTCGGGAATCTTGTACGACGCGAGCTCGCGTCGGCACAACGCAGTGATCGCGTCGAAATCCGGTTCGGGGCGGTCACTTTCGACGACCGCTGCGACACGCTGGCCGAGCCGGTCGTCGGGGATCGGGTACACGGCGGCCTTGGTGATGTCCGGGTGGGTGGCGAGTACGCGTTCGACCTCGAGGGGGTAGACGTTGGCGCCGCCGCGGATGATGACGAGTTTCTTGCGGTCGAGGACGGTCAGCCACCCCTCGCCGTCGACGGTTCCGATGTCGCCGGTGGGGACGGGGCCGGACCCCGTTGGCCGGATGCGTCCGTTCTCCCAGTATCCGAGCATCGGCGTCCACGTGTGCGCCCACGGGCCCTCGCCGGTGCCGGCGAGTTTCAGTTCGCCGAGTTCACCGTGGGGAAGCCGGTGGCCGTCGTCGTCGTATGCGGCGACGTCGTACTGCGGTAGGACCCGCCCGCTGGTCCCGGGGCGCCAGTCGTCGCCGGCCGGATCGATGGACACGACCGTCGGCGCCTCGGTCAGTCCGTAGGTGACGCGGGGAACCAGTCCGTGCGTCTCGGCGAAAGCGCGGCGCAGTGAGTCGGGGGTGTCGCCGCCGCCGCTCCACACCTCGCGCAGCGACCCGAGGTCGATGTCCGGGCGACGGGCCAGGTCGAACAACTGTGCCGGAGCGCCGTTCCACACCGTGACCTTGCGGGTCGTGATCCATTCGGCGACACCGTCGAGGTCGCGGCGGTTCATCACGACCGCGCAGCCGCCGGCCTGGGCGGTGAGAAGGGTGGACAGAACCATCAGATTCAGGATCGTCAGCGGGAAGCTGTCGCCCTTGCGTAGATCCGGTCCCCAGCCGCGGCTGACGACGAGGGTCGCGCCGGGCAGCAGCAGATTGCGGTGGCTGTGGACGACTGCCTTCGGACTTCCGGAAGTGCCACTGGTGAAAGCGATTCCGGCGGGGGAGTCGAGACCGACGTCGACCGGGGGCGCGTCGTCGGTGCGGGTCAGCAGGTCGGACCACCGGTCGAGGCGCAGACACTCGGGGGTGTCCAGCGCGCAGTGGTCGCCGGCGAGCACGACCGTCGGCGCGCACAGCTCGTACAGGTTCCGCTGTTCGGCTTCCGCGAGCGCCTCGCCGATCCCCGCCCAGATCGCCCCGATGCGCATGGCGCCGTGGAACGCCGCGACGATGTCGAGGTCGTTGGGCAGGCACGCGGCGACACGGTCGCCGGGACGGACCCCGAGCGACCACAGGGCGCCGGCCGCGCGTCGCGCCTGTTCGTCGAGTTCCGCGTAGGTCCACACGCCCGAGGCGGCGTCGATGGCCGGGGCGTCCGGTCGTTCGGCGAGTGCGGTGTCGAGGACGGAAGCGATGGGGGCCTGCGGCCCCGTGTGCCTTTGTGGCGGCCCCGGGCGCCACAAAGGCACACGGGCAGTGGCCGTTGGATTCGTTTCCACCCCACAGTCATACCACTATCCTTGTAAGGATTCACCTGATAGTGTGACGCCGCCCGGGAGGGATTCGAACAGTGCGTCACCGATCCGACAGAACGCAGTGAGGGTGAGCAGGATGGAACACACAGGTCCGCTGTCCGGCGTGCGGGTCGTCGACCTTACGGCCATGGTGATGGGCCCGTACTGCACGCAGATCATGGCGGACATGGGTGCCGAGGTGATCAAGATCGAACCGCCCGCCGGGGACAACACCCGCTACATCTCCGCGGGACCCGAACCGGGCATGAGCGGGGTCTTCGTCAACGTGAACCGCGGCAAACGCAGCGTCGTGCTGGATCTGCGTGCCGACGAGGACCGTGCGGTGCTGCGCGAACTCGTCACCGGCGCCGACGTGTTCATCCATTCGATGCGCGCGAAGGCGATCGCGAAACTCGGCTTCGGCTACGACGAGGTCGCCGCGCTGAACCCGGCGATCGTCTACACCAACTGCTACGGCTACGGCCGCGGCGGAGCGGACGCCGATCTCACCGCCTACGACGACACGATCCAGGCGGAATGCGGACTGCTGTCCGCCCAGGAACAACTGACCGGTGACGCCGACTATGTCGGCACCATCATCGCCGACAAGGTTGCGGGCCTGACCGCCGTGTACGCCACGGTGATGGCGCTGTTCCATCGGGAACGGACCGGCGAGGGGCAGGAGGTCGAGGTCGGGATGTTCGAGACGATGGCGTCGTTCATGCTCGTCGAACACGCCAACGGCGCGATGTTCCACCCCGCCGTGGGGCCGGCGGTCTACCACCGCGCGGTCGCTCCCAACCGCAGGCCGTACCGGACCAAGGACGGCCGGATCTCGGCGCTGGTGTACAACGACAAACAATGGACCGCGTTCGTCGAGGCAGTGAAACCGGCGTGGGCGGGACCGCATTACGCGACGCTCGAGCAACGGGCCCGCAGCATCGACACCGTCTATGCGCGTCTCGGTGAGACCTTCCTCGAACGGACCACCGCCGAGTGGCTCGACCTCCTGCGCAGCCTCGACATCCCCGCTGCGCCGGTCCGCAGTCTCGACGAACTGTTCGACAACGCCCACCTCGACGACGTCGGCTTCTTCCAGGACGTCGAGACCCCGTACGGCCACGTCCGATTCCCCGGGCCCCCGACGTGGCTGTCCCGAACACCCGGCCGTGTCGCCGGAGCCGCACCCCGGCTCGGGGAACACACCCGTGAAGTGCTCGACGAACTGCGGGTCGCCGGCGCGCGAGCGAACGGCACCGACTCGTGATCGGGTCGAATTCACACCGCGGAACATGCACGCCCACCGCCGATCTCGCCGAATACCTGCGGCCGGGAGATCACATCGTCATCGGGCAGGCGTGCGGCGAACCGACCACCCTGATCGAAGCGCTGATCGAGCAGGGCCGCGACATCGGCGGACTCACGGTGTTCGTCGCCACGAGCTTCTCCGGGATCTTCGCGCCCGGCCGGACCGACAGCTTCGCGATGTCGAGCATGGGCGCAATCGGCGCGCTGCGGGCGCTGAGCAAGGCCCACGAACTCGATGTGATTCCCTGCCACGTCAGCAGGATCGGGCCGATGATCGAAGCCGGAACCATCCGGTGCGATGTCGCATTCGTTCAGGTCGCTCCCGCGGATGCGAACGGACACCACAGCTTCGGGCTCGTCAGCGACTACGTCCAGTCCGCTGTCGCGACGGCCCGGGTGGTGGTCGCCGAGATCAACGACCGGGTTCCCTTCACCCTCGGCGAATCTCTGCCGTCCTCGAAAATCGATTGCGCGGTGCATGTTTCACGACCGCCGGTCGAGGTCCCGCCGGCGGCGGTCGGGGAGGTCGACGCGTCCATCGCGCACCACGCCGCCGCCTACATCGAGGACGGATCGGTCATCCAGACCGGGGTCGGCGCCGTGCCCGACGCAATCCTGCGGCTCCTGCACGACCGGGTGGATCTCGGTGTGCATTCCGGCATGATCGGCGACGGGCTCGTCGATCTCATCGAATCGGGTGCGATCACCAACGCGCGCAAGCGAATCGACCGGGGCATCTCGATCACCGGAGCGCTGATCGGAACCGCGCGGCTCTATGGATTCGCCCATCGCAACCCGATGATCCGCATGTGCACCACGGCCTACACGCACGACGCGGGCGTCCTCGCGCAACTCGACGATCTCGTCACGATCAACTCGGCGATGGAGATCGATCTGACCGGGCAGGTCAACGCCGAACAGAGTGGCGCGTCGTATTTCGGCGGCACCGGCGGGCAGGTCGACTTCGTGCGGGCCGGCGCGCGGTCACCCGGTGGACACGCGATCACGGCACTACCCGCGACCGCGAAAGGCGGCACGGTCAGCCGGATCACCGCGGCACTGTCCGGTCCGGTGACCACCGCGCGCTCCGACGTCGACGTCGTCGTCACCGAATTCGGCGCGGCGGAACTGCGGGGCCGCACCCTGCGTGAACGCGCGCGGCGACTGGTCGCGATCGCGCACCCGGACTTCCGGGAGGACCTGGAGCGGCAGGCCCACATCATCGAGCAGCGAGGTTTCTAGTGAGCGAGGACCGCGGATGAGCGAGGCCGTACTGTTCGATGCCCGCGACGACGGCATCGCGGTCGTCACGCTGAACCGGCCCGAGACCCGCAACTGCCTGACCTCGGAGATCCGCCGGGGGCTCTACGACGCGTGGGAGCGCTTCGAACACGACCCGGACCTGCGTGTCGCGGTTCTGACCGGGGCGGGGGAGAAGGCGTTCTGTGCGGGTGGTGACCTGAAGGAAATGGTCGAGACCGGCATGCGGGTGCCGCCGCGCGATCTGATTCCCGTCCCGTACGACACCGTCGAACTGTCGAAGCCGACGATCGCCGCGGTCAACGGTGCCGCGTTCGCCGGTGGCTGGCTGATCGCCCAGAGTTGCGACCTGTGTGTGGCGAGCACGACCGCGACCTTCGCCGTCACCGAGGTCAAGGTGGGGCGCAGTTCCCCGTGGGCGTCGCCGCTGATCCACATGATCCCGCAGCGCATCATGATGGAGATCCTGCTCACCGGAAAGCCGATCACCGCGCAGCGCGCGTACGAGATCGGCCTGGTCAACAGAATTGCCGAACCGGCCGATCTGCTCGCATCGGCGCTCGAGCTGGCAGGGGAGATCATCGCGGGTGCCCCGCTGTCGGTCCGTGCGGCGCGTGAGACCGTGATGATCTCCACGGAGATGGGACGGTCGGCTGCGTTGCGGGCGGCCCGGCACGCGTCGGAATCCTGCTACAACAGTCACGACGCGCAGGAGGGGCCGCGCGCGTTCGCGGAGAAGCGAGCTCCACAGTGGCGGGGCCACTAGAGGGCAGCAGTGGCGGGGCCGCTGATTCCGGTGCGACGTGGGTACACACTGACGACCGGAGTGTTGCGGCTCCGGTTCCGTCCCGGGCCGGTGGCGGACGTGACAGCCTGAATGCAACGGCCGAGAACGCTGGCCGGGGCAGGAGCGACGATGACCTCATCCCCATCCCCCGTTGCCGACCCCCCGGCCGAAGGGTCGGGTCCGACCATCGGGGTGGAGGAGGAATTCGTCCTCGCCGATCCCGAGACCGGGGCACCGTGGCTCGACAACGTCGCCGTCGCCGCCGCCGGGCGCGAACTCGGCATCGACCTGCAACTGGAACTGTCCCGATGCCAGATCGAAACCGCCACACCGGTGTGCGCGAGCATCGAGGAGTTGCGGACGCAACTGCGGCGGACGAGATCTCGTGCCGCCGCGGCCGCCGCGTGCGCGGGCGCGGTACTGCTGGCCACCGCGGTACCCCCGGCCGGCCCGCCGCCGCGCCTGATCACCGACCAGGAGCGATATCACAGCCTGCTCGGCAACTTCGGGCTGCTCGGCGAGCAGGTCATCTGTGGCTGTCACGTCCACGTCGCCATCCCCGACCGGGACACGGGGGTACAGGTCAGCAATCATCTGCGGCCCTGGTTGCCGGTCCTGCTGGCGCTGACCGCGAACTCGCCCGTCGCAGCCGGGCGCGACACCGGCTACGCCAGCTGGCGTCATGTGCTGTGGATGCGGTGGCCCAACGCCGGGCCGCCGCCCGTTTTCGAATCCGCGGAGCACTACGACGCGGTGATCGCGACCATGCTCGAGCGCGAGGTCATCCTCGACAAGGCGATGCTCTACTGGGACATGCGTCTGTCGGCGCATCTGCCCACGATCGAGATCCGTATCGGCGACACCCAGGCCACCGTGGACGAGGCGGTCCTGCTCGCGACCTTGGTGCGCGGCCTGGTCGTCACCGCACTCGATCCCACCCGGCAGGGACGACAGGAGCTCGACGTGGAGCCGGAGGTTCTGCGCGCCGCATACTGGCGGGCCGCGCGGGACGGCGTCACGGGGCGCGCGGTCGATACCGTGTCCGGGCGCCTCGTGCCCGCAGCGCACCCGATCTTCCGGCTCCTCGAGCATGTTCGGCCCGCTCTCGAACGCACCGGCGACTTCTGCGCCGCCCGGGAGGCCGTGCAGCGCGTCCTGGCCACCGGGAACGGTGCCGCCCGGCAACGAGCGACTCTCGAGGCCGGCACACTCGCCGACGTCGTCCGGCTCGTGACCTGCGCACCCGAGCCGGACATGTCGTGAAACACCTGTCGGACCCTGCTGGTAACTCTGGATCGACGCGGTGGCTCCGGTGCGTGTCGGGCGCCGCGGCCGGTCACGATCACACTTCGGGGGAGTAGTTGGAATCTTCGATCACGCAGGCGGCGCAGCGGATCGCGACGGTCGCGCACGCCGGTCAGGTCGACAAGGCCGGGCGCCCGTACATCACGCATCCCGCCCGAGTAGCGGCCCGGGTGGCCGGCGACGATCATGCCGTCGCGGTTGCCTGGCTGCACGACGTCGTCGAGGACACGACGGTGACGCTCGCGGATCTCGGGGAGCAGTTCCCGGCAGAGGTCGTCGCCGCAGTCGACGCGTTGACCCGCCGGGACGGTGAGGAACCGGCCGAGTACTACGCGCGGGTGCGCCGGATCCCGCTGGCATTGACGGTCAAGCTCGCGGATCTCGCCGACAACAGCGACCCGCAGCGACTGGCCCGTCTGGACGATGCGACCCGTGAACGACTGGTGGCGAAGTACGCTCGCGCGCGCGCCGAGCTGACATCCTGCGGGTGATCCGTCCGTGGACGCGTCGAGCCCGTCCGGAACGTTCCGGACGGGCCCGACGAAATCTGTGCGGCTCTACCGCGGGCGGCGACGCCTGATGGCGTCGACCACGATGACGAGCACGAGGAGCACGGCGACACCGATGAGGTACAAGTCCTCGACGTGACCGGCGTGGTTGCCGATGAGCATGAACAGCAGGAAGATCGCGCCGATGATGCCCATGGTGCGGTACAGCTTGGGAGCTTCACCGCTCCAACCCCACTCCGCCGAGGGCACCTCGGCCGTGTCGACCTTGGTGGACTGCAACTCGGTACCGGCCACGGTTGTTCCTCCTGCTCGAAAGATCGCGCTGTTGGGCTAATCGTGACATACGACCGCCTGTCGTATGAAGTGGGGGCGGTGCCCGCGCGTCGCCGGCGGCCGTGACCGATTCAGGGACGGCTCAGGTGCATCAGGAACAATGGTCGCGTGGTCGACACTGAATCCCGCTCCCGCACCCGCGTCCTGCTGCTCGGCAGCACCGGATCGATCGGCACCCAGGCGCTCGAGGTCATCGACGCCAACCCCGACAAGTTCGAGGTCGTCGGCCTCGCCGCGGGCGGCGGCAACCTCGAGCTGCTCGCCGAGCAGATCCGCGCGACGGGTGTCTCCGAGGTCGCGATCGCGAACCCGGACGCCGCGGCGCGGCTCGCGTTGCCCGGAGTGACGGTCCGCAGCGGCCCGTCCGCCGTCACGGACCTCGTGCGCGAGACCGAAGCGGACGTCGTTCTCAATGCCCTCGTCGGCTCGCTCGGTCTCGAGCCGACGCTCGCGGCCCTCGCGACGGGGGCGCGGCTCGCGCTCGCGAACAAGGAGTCCCTCGTGGCCGGGGGCGCGCTCGTCACCGCCGCGGCCGCGCCCGGTCAGATCGTGCCCGTCGACTCCGAGCATTCGGCCCTGGCGCAGTGCCTGCGCGGCGGCACCACCGGTGAGGTTGCCCGTCTGGTGCTCACGGCATCGGGTGGCCCGTTCCGCGGGTGGAGCGCAGAGCAGCTCGAGGACGTCACGCCCGAGCAGGCCGGTGCGCATCCGACCTGGTCGATGGGGCCGATGAACACCCTCAACTCGGCGACCCTCGTCAACAAGGGACTCGAGCTCATCGAGGCGCACCTGCTGTTCGGCATCGGCTACGACCGCATCGACGTCACCGTGCATCCGCAGTCCATCGTGCATTCGATGGTGACGTTCGCCGACGGTTCGACCCTCGCGCAGGCGTCGCCGCCGTCGATGAAGCTGCCGATCGCGCTGGCCCTCGCGTGGCCGGACCGGGTGCCCGAGGCAGCTCCCGCTCTCGACTTCACCACGGCGTCGACCTGGGAGTTCGAGCCCGTCGACAACGTCGTCTTCCCGGCGATCGAACTCGCCCGCGCCGCGGGACGCGGCGGCGGCAGCCTCACCGCCGTGTACAACGCGGCGAACGAGATCGCCGCGGAGGCGTTCCTGGCGGGTGCGCTGCCGTTCCCCGGCATCGTCCGCACCGTCGAGTCAGTGCTGAACGACGCACACGAGTGGTCCGCCGAACCCGCTACCGTGGAAGACGTGCTCGCCGCCGACGGCTGGGCTCGGGACCGAGCCCGCGCGCTCGTGAAATAGGAGGAGCGGCTACAGATGATGTTCGTACTGGGCGTGGTGCTCTTCGCCCTCGGCATCACCGCCTCCGTCGCGCTGCACGAGGCCGGTCACATGTGGACCGCGCAGAAACTCGGCATGAAGGTGCGGCGGTACTACATCGGGTTCGGCCCGCGGATCTTCTCGTTCCGCCGCGGTGAGACCGAGTACGGCCTCAAGGCGCTGCCCGCAGGCGGATTCTGCGACATCGCCGGGATGACCGCGCTCGACGAGCTCGCACCCGACGAGTACGACCGCGCGATGTACAAGCAGAAAACCTGGAAACGCCTGGTCGTCATGTCCGGCGGCATCGCCATGAACTTCCTGATCGGCATCGTGCTGGTCTACGCCCTCGCCGTGTCGTCGGGTCTGCCGAACACGGAGACCCGCGCCGTGGTCGGCACCGTCGGGTGCGCGGCCCCGACCCAGGCCGGCGAGGAGGGCGGCTACGCGCCCGCCGAATGCGAAGGCGTCGGTCCGGCCCAGGCCGCGGGTATCCAGCCGGGCGACGTCATCGTCGCGGTCGGCGACACCCGCGTCGAGACGTTCGGTCAACTCGTTCAGGCCACCCAGCCGCTGTCCGGCACGGTCGACTTCACGGTCGAACGCGACGACGAGACCCTCACGTTCCCGGTCGCGATCCAGCAGGTGCAGCGCTGGGTTTACGAGAGCGACGACCCCGACGCCGAACCCGTCTCCCGGGAGGTCGGTGCCATCGGTGTCGGCGGGGAGCCGCGCGTTCTCGAATACACGCCGCTGTCGGCGGTCCCGGCGACGTTCGAGTTCACCGGGTATCTCGCGGCCCGCACCGCCGAGGCGCTCGTGCAGTTGCCGTCGAAGGTGTCGGACCTGTGGACCGCGGTGACCGGCGGGGAACGGGCCGTCGACACCCCCGTCAGCGTCGTCGGCGCCAGCGTCATCGGTGGTCAGTTCGCCGAAGCCGGCATCTGGCAGTCCTTCGTGCTGTTGCTCGCGCAGCTGAACTTCTTCCTCGGCGCGTTCAACCTGCTGCCGCTCCTGCCGCTCGACGGCGGGCACATGGCCGTCGCGATCTACGAGCGCCTCCGCAACTGGGTGCGGAACCTGCGGGGTCTCGCCGACGGACCGCCGGTGGACTACATGAAACTGCTTCCCCTCACCTACGTGGCCGTGGTCGTCGGCGGCGCCTACATGCTGCTGACGCTGACCGCGGACATCGTCAACCCCATCAAGCTGCTCTGACCTGCGCCGCTAGAATCGGCAGGTAGCGACGAAAGAAGGCGAAACGTGACCAGCCCCATCGGTTTGGGCATGCCCGAAGTACCCGCGGTCCTCGCACCGCGACGCAAGACCCGCCAGTTGATGGTCGGAAATGTCGGTGTCGGCAGCGACTACCCGGTGTCGGTGCAGTCGATGTGCACCACCAAGACGCACGACATCAACGCGACCCTCCAGCAGATCGCCGAACTCACCGCCTCCGGCTGCGACATCGTCCGTGTCGCGTGCCCGCGGCAGGAGGACGCCGACGCCCTGGCGACCATCGCGAAGAAGAGCAAGATCCCGGTCATCGCCGACATCCACTTCCAGCCGCGGTACATCTTCGCGGCGATCGACGCCGGTTGCGCCGCGGTGCGCGTCAACCCCGGCAACATCAAGGAGTTCGACGGCCGCGTCAAGGAGGTCGCGAAGGCCGCCGGGGACGCCGGCATCCCGATCCGGATCGGCGTCAACGCCGGTTCCCTCGACCCGCGGCTGCTGAAGAAGTACGGCAAGGCCACCCCCGAAGCGCTCGTCGAATCCGCGCTGTGGGAGGCGAGCCTGTTCGAGGAACACGGCTTCGGCGACATCAAGATCTCGGTCAAGCACAACGACCCGGTCGTGATGGTCGAGGCGTACCGGCAGCTCGCCGCGCAGTGCGACTACCCGCTGCACCTCGGCGTGACCGAAGCCGGACCGGCCTTCCAGGGCACGATCAAGTCCGCGGTCGCGTTCGGTGCGCTGCTCTCGGAGGGCATCGGCGACACCATCCGCGTGTCGCTGTCCGCGCCGCCCGCCGAGGAGATCAAGGTCGGTACGCAGATCCTGCAGTCGCTGAATCTGCGTCCCCGCAAGCTCGAGATCGTCTCGTGCCCGTCGTGCGGTCGCGCTCAGGTCGACGTCTACACCCTGGCCAACGAGGTGTCCGCCGGCCTGGAGGGCATGGAGGTGCCGCTGCGCGTCGCCGTGATGGGCTGTGTCGTCAACGGTCCGGGTGAAGCCCGCGAAGCCGACCTCGGAGTCGCCTCCGGCAACGGTAAGGGACAGATCTTCGTCAAGGGACAGGTCATCAAGACCGTCCCGGAGGCGCAGATCGTCGAAACCCTCATCGAGGAAGCGATGCGCATCGCCGAGGAGATGGAGGGCGACGCCGGGAGCGGCGCACCCACCGTTTCGGTCGGCTGAACCTTCCGACACTCCCGATTCGGGAGTGGGTTTCCGTAGGGCCGTAGCTCATGGCAATCTGGTCGGTATCGGCAGTCGACAGGTGGTGGGCACGTGCTCAAGCTTCTTGGGGTCCGGTCGCTCGGTGGACGGGACACCGCTGCGGTCTTGCGCGTCCTCGCCCGAGACCCGGTGGCGACGTGCATGGTCACCGGCCGTGTCGAGGAGTACGGCATCGCCGGCCGTTCGGTCGGCGGCGAGATGTGGAGCCGCGGCGGGGCGGAGACCTCGCTGTGCTTCTCCGGAGCCAACCTGATCCCGCTGCTCGGGGCTCCCGACGACCTGCAGGCATTCGCCGAACGTGCTGCGCGTGGACCCCGCCTGTGCTCGTCGGTCGTCGGACGCGCCGAACTCGCCATGCCCATGTGGGAACTGCTCGAGAACGCGTGGGGACCCGCCCGTGAGGTGCGCGCCGAACAGCCGCTGCTCGTCCTGGACCGTGAACCGCTCGTGACGCCCGATCCGCTCGTCCGCCGGGTGCGGCCCGAGGAGATCGACGCCTACCTGCCCGCCGCGGTGGCCATGTTCATCGAAGAGGTCGGAATCGACCCGCGTGCGGGCGACGGGGGCGTGAGCTACCGCCGTCGCGTCGCCAGCCTCATCGCGACCGGCCGCGCCTGGGCGCGGTTCGAGAACGGCGAGGTCGTGTTCAAGGCCGAGGTGGGATCGCAGTCGTCGACGGTCGGTCAGATCCAGGGCGTCTGGGTGAGTCCGGCCATGCGTAACGCCGGAATCGGATCGGCCGGCACCGCGGCGGTCGCCGCTGCGATCACCGCGGGCGGCAGGTTGCCGAGCCTGTACGTCAACAGCTTCAACGTGCGGGCCCGCGCCGCGTACGCACGCATCGGCTTCCGGCAGGTCGCCACGTTCTCCACCGTCCTGCTCGACTGAACTCTGCTCGACCGAACGACGCTGCTCGACCGAACGGCTCCGCTCGTCCGAACGACGGAGACGCCCACCACGTCCGTTGCGCCTCCCCGATGTCCGGGCATCGGGCTCCTACGATGACGGGCGATGAAAGCCAGCTCAGTTCCCCGGGCGACCTCGCCCGCCCGCCACCGTGTCCTCGTCCGGATCGTGGCGGCCTCGCTCGCCGCGGTCGCGGTCCTCGGCGGCGTCGTGGCCTGCACACCGAAACCCGCCGGACCGGAGTCGGCGGCCCAGGCGTTCCTTTCGGCATTCTCCGAGCAGGACTTCGCGACCGCCGCCGACCACACCGACCGGCCCGAGGACGCCGAAGCAGCTCTCGTCGAGACGTGGGACGGACTGCAGGCCGAATCGCTGAGCGCCGAGACTACGGGCGTGCAGATCCACGGCGAGGCCGCGACCGTCAGCTACGCCTACGAGTGGCACCTGCCGAAGGACCGGATCTGGCAGTACACCGGGACGATGCAGATGGGACGCAGCGGCGACGACTGGATCGTGCGGTGGACCCGCTCGAACCTGCACCCGCAGCTCGGCGACCGCCAGACGATGCACCTGCGCACCAAGGCCGCACCCCGGGCGCGCGTCAACGAACACTCGGGCGGGGACGTGCTGGTGCCCGGGACCGTGTACTCCATCGCGTTCGACGCGTCCGCGAACAGGGATGTCCTCGGTGCTGCCCGCGCCCTGTCCGCCGCGCTGACGCGGTTCGACAAGTCCCTCACCGCCCAGTCCATCGCCGAATCCGCGACCGCGGCGAGCGGCCCGCTCGCCGTCATCCGGCTCGTCGCGGACGACTACGCGACCGTCTCCGATGCGCTCGACGCGATCCCCGGGGTCAGCGTCGTCGAACAGGCCGATCTCGTCGCCACCGACCGGAACTTCGCCCCCGACCTGCTCGGCCAGATCAAGAAGACGGTGATCGACGAGGTCGACGGTGTCGCAGGCTGGAGTGTCGTCGTGATGAACCAGTACGGCGTCGACGTCGGTGTCCTCACCGAGACGGCTCCGCAGCCGGCGCCGTCGTTCTCCATCAGCCTGGACCGGCCGATCCAGCTGGCCGCACAGGCCGCCGTCGACGCCCGCGTCGAGCAGGCGATGACGGTCGTGATCGAGGCCTCCACCGGCGCGGTCCTCGCCGTCGCCCAGAACAAGGCAGCTGATCGGGACGGACCGGTCGCGATCGCGGGACACTACCCACCCGGATCCACGTTCAAGATCATCACTTCGGGTGCGGCGATCTCCAACGGTCTCGCCACCCCCGAGACGATGGTGCCGTGCCCGGGCCGGATCACCATCGGGGAACGCAGCGTCCCCAACTACAACGAGTTCGAACTCGGCACGGTGTCGATGGCGACGGCGTTCGCCCGGTCCTGCAACACGTCCTTCGCGAAGCTGGCCTCCGAGATGCCCGCCGACGCGCTCACGAACGCCGCCGCCGCGTTCGGCATCGGACCCGAGTACGACGTTGTCGGGCTGCCGGTGTTCTCGGGATCGGTACCGCCCGCGGAGAACGTCGTGCAGCGGGCCGAGGACGGTTTCGGGCAGGGCAAGGTGGTCGTCAGCCCGTTCGCAATGGCGCTCGCCGCCGCGACCGTCGCGGCCGGCCGGACCCCGGTCCCGTATCTGATCAAGGGACGCGAGACGACGGTCGAGGGAGACCGTCCGGTGATCACCCCGGAGATGGTCGACGGGCTGCGCGGCATGATGCGGCTGGTGATCACCAGCGGCACCGCCGACCGCATCCGGGACCAGGGCGAGGTCTACGGCAAGACCGGTGAGGCCGAGGTCGAGGGTGGGTCGCACGCGTGGTTCGTGGGCTACCGCGGGGACCTCGCGTTCGCCACGCTCGTCGTCCGGGGAGGCAGCTCCGACAACGCCGTCGCCGTCACCCGGGACATGTTCGCGGCGCTGCCCGAGGGTTACTGACCCGCCCGGGCCTCGCTGCGGCTCACTTCTCGACCAGGTGTTCCGGGTCGATCGTGGGGCCGTGGCCACCCCTGCGCTTGGCCAGGAACCAGGTGATCAGCCACAGCACGGCCCCGAGACCGAGCAGGACCGCCGCGATCCGGTACTGCGCCACGGGGCGGTCCACCAGCGGTGACACGAGGAAGATGCAGCTCGCGGCGCCGAGCACGGGGAGGACCGTCGGCGTCCGGAAGTGCGGGTGGTCGATCGGTCGGCGACGCAGCACCAGCACGGTGAGGTTGACGATCGCGAAGACGATCAGCAACAACAGCGCGGTCGTGCCGCCCAGTTCCGGCACCTCGCCGACGAAGGTGATCAACCCGAACGCCAGCAGCGTCGTGAAGACGATCGCGACGTAGGGCGTGCGCCGCGTCGGGTGCACCCTGCCGAGCGCCGCGGGCAGCACGCCTTCGCGGGCGATCCCGTAGACCAGCCGACTGGCCATGAGCATGTTGATCAGGGCCGTGTTCGCCACCGCGAACATCGTGATGAACGCGAAGATCCCCACCGGGAACGCCGGCGCACCCGCCTCGACCACCTTCAGCAGGGGAGTGTCCCCGGTGCCGAGCTCGACGGCCGGTACCAGCGCGATCGCGGTGATGGAGACCAGCACGTAGATCAGGCCGGTGATCCCGAGTCCCAGGAGCAGCACCCGGGGGAAGATCCGGATCGGGTTCTTGCACTCCTCGGCCATGTTCACCGAGTCCTCGAAACCGACCATCGCGAAGAACGCGAGTGCGGTGCCGGCGACGACCGCGCCGAAGACCGAGCGGTCGCCGGTGTCGACCTCGAGCACCCGCGAGAAGTCGCCTTCGCCGATCCCGAGCGCCCACATCCCGATCAGGATGATGATGAGCAGCCCGGACAGCTCCACGCACGTGAGGACGATGTTCGTCTTGACGCTCTCACCGACGCCGCGCAGGTTGATCAGCGCCACCACCAGCATGAACGTCAGGCCCAACGCCGTGATGCCGATGCCCTCACCGAAATCGAGATCGAACGCCTCGACGAAGTTCGCCGAGAACGCCCGCGCCGCCGTCGACGCCGAGGTGATGCCCGACGCCATGACCGTGAAGGTGACCATGTACGTCAGGAAGTGGATCCCGAACGCCTTGTGCGTGTACAGCGCGGCGCCCGCGGCCTGCGGGTACTTGGTGACCAGTTCCAGGTAGCTGAACGCCGTGATCACCGCGACGACGAACGCGAGCACGAACGGCAGCCACACGGCGCCGCCCACCTCGTTCGCGACCCTGCCGGTCAGCGCGTAGATGCCGGTGCCGAGGATGTCACCGACGATGAAGAGCAGCAGGAGTCCCGGCCCCATGACCCGTTTCAGCTGCGGAGACGACGCCGTGTCCGACACAGGGAATCCTCTCCGACCCCGAAACGGGACTGTTCAGGGCAGCAGCGACAGCCGCCGGGCGACGACGACCGCCTCGTGCCGGGTGTGCACGTCGAGCTTGCCCATCGCGCTGCGCAGATAGCTCTTCACGGTCTCCGGAGTCACCGAGAGGCGTTGCGCGATCTCGACGTTGGTGCAGCCCAGCGCCACGTGGGAGAGCACGTCGGTCTCGCGCGGGGACAGCACGACCGCGGTCGCCGGTGCCGGCGCCGGAGTGGTGGTGCCACCGCACGCCCCGGCGAGCCGGTCCGACAGCGCCCGCAGCTGCTGCCGCAGACCGGCGTCGCCGACCGTCTGGGCGAGACTACGCAGTTCGGCGTGTACTTCCCGGACCTCCGCCGTCGCCAGCGGATCGCGGTCCACGGGGCTCATCCGCGCCATCAGCGCGAGCCGCCGGTCGACCTCGTCGCGCACCGTGATCTCGTCGGAGAGACGCCGCGCCGCCTGCACGAACGCGCCCACCGCGCGATCACCCAGCGGCGCACACTCGCGGATGGCCCCGTACAGCACCGCCCGCGCGGCCCCGCCGACGAGCACCGGCACCGCGAGGATCGAGCGCAGACCTTCGCCGAGCACCGGACGATCGAAGTGGTGGGTGATCGACGACGACCGCCCGTAGTCCGCGACCGTGAGCGGCCTGGCCCGGTCCACGACCAGTCCACCGAGCCCGGCCTTCGGCGGCACGATCACTCCCTCGAGCCCGTTGGTGCGGGTACCGAGGAACTCGCTCAGCTGCAGATGGCCGTTGCGGACCTCCCCGGCGAACACGACGGAGACCTGCGCGTCGGCGGCGGTGCGGCGCAACTCGGCGCGCAGCGCGTCGCCGTCGCGGGGACGGAGGAGAGACGAGGGACCGGAAGCCGGCACGATCACCCACCCCTTTCCGGGGGTATCGAGAAGTTTCTGTGACTCGGATCATAGAGGTGGCGGTACGTTCGGGTGACGCGCATCCCCGTGACGTGCCGCCCAGACGCCCCTGTGACTGCAGACAACCCTGTGAACGCTCGACGAGGAGGACGGATCGATGGCTGCCGACTTCGCTGCCCGTGTCCGCGAACTGCTGGACCGCTACGACACCGCGGACGGATGCGCTGCGAACCTGTTGTGCGACGACCATCCCGCCGACGCGGTCGCGTTCACCGTCGTGGATTCCGATCTCTCCTCGACCGACCTGACGTACGGGTACCTGCGCGAGCAGTCGACCCGCTTCGCGGCCGCGCTGAACGACCTCGGTGTCGAACCCGGCGACCATGTCGCGACGCTGATGGGCAAGTCCGCCGACCTGGTCGTCGCGCTGCTCGGCATCTGGCGGCGCGGAGCCGTGCACGTGCCGCTGTTCACCGCGTTCGCGTCGCCCGCCATCGCGTTCCGGCTGCAGGCCAGCGGCGCGAAGGTCGTCGTCGCCGATGCCGACCAGCTCGGCAAGCTGGCGCCCAGCGAGGACATCCCGGCGGACGCACCGTGGCAGATCGTCGTCGCGGGGGACTCCGGCGACGCCGGGATCGGGCTGCACTTCGCGGACCTGCTCGCCGCCCACACCGGCGACGATCCGCGCGGTGCCGCGGTCGCGGTCGGTGGCTCCGGTGGCCTCGTGCAGCTGTTCACCTCCGGCACCACGGGAACCCCGAAGGGCGTGCCGGTTCCGGTGCGGGCGCTCGCCTCGTTCCACGCGTACATGGATTTCGGCCTCGACGTGCGCCCCGACGACGTGTTCTGGAACGCCGCGGACCCGGGCTGGGCGTACGGGCTGTACTACGCGCTGCTCGGTCCCATGGCTGCCGGCCGGCGCAGCATCCTGCTGCACGCCGGGTTCTCGCCGGCGCTGACCTGGCAGGTGATGGAGAAGTTCGGCGTCACCAACTTCGCCGCCGCCCCCACGGTGTACCGCAGCCTGCGTGCCGACTCCGGTCAGAGCCCGCAGATCCCACTGCGCCGCGCGTCGTCGGCCGGTGAGCCGCTGACCCCGGACGTGCTGACCTGGTCCGAGCACAAGTTCGGTGTCGTCGTCCACGACCAGTACGGGCAGACCGAGCACGGCATGTTCGTCGTCAACGCGTGGGCGGACGGCCTGCGCGAGGACGTGCCGCCGCTGTCGATGGGCAAGCCGTTGCCGGGCTGGTCGGTTGCGGTGCTGAAGGAGGACAGCGACGAACTCGCGGACACGAACGAGGTCGGCCGCGTCGCGATCGACACCGAGGCCAGCCCGCTGCTGTGGTTCACGGGCTACGTCGACGCTCCGGAGAAGACCGCCGAACGGTTCAGCGAGGACGGTCGCTGGTACCTGACCGGCGATGCCGGCCGCGTCGACGAGAACGGCTTCTACTTCTTCTCCTCCCGCGACGACGACGTGATCATCATGGCGGGCTACCGGATCGGGCCGTTCGACGTGGAGAGCGTGCTCGTGATGCACGAGCAGGTGGTCGAGGCAGCGGTCGTCGGTATGCCCGACGAGCTCCGCGGCGAGGTGCTCGAGGCGTTCGTGGTGCTGCGGGAGGGTGTCGAGGGCACCGACGAACTCGAGGCCGAGTTGCAGCAGCTGGTGAAGAAGAAGTTCGCCGCGCACGCCTACCCGCGGGCGGTGCACTTCGTGCCGCATCTGCCGAAGACCCCCAGCGGCAAGGTCCAGCGCTTCCTGCTCCGTCAGCGTTGAGTGCCGCGTCCCGCGGGTGATGCCTCGACGGCATCACCCGCGGGCCGGTGGGCATATCCTGGTCGTCATGTCTGTGCGCACAGCTCTCGTCCCCGGCACGCCCACCCCGATCCGTTCGGTTCCCAAGCTCATCGAACGCCCCGAGTACGTGTGGAAGCCGACCGCCGAGGAAGGCAACGAGCCGTGGGTGCAGACCCCTGAGACCATCGAGAAGATGCGCGAGGCGTGCCGGATCGCGGCGCAGGCGCTCGCCGTGGCCGGCGAGGCCGTCGCCCCCGGTGTGACCACCGACGAACTCGACCGCATCGCCCACGAGTACATGTGCGACCACGGCGCCTACCCGTCGACCCTCGGCTACCGGGGGTTCACCAAGTCCTGCTGCACGTCGCTCAACGAGGTGATCTGCCACGGCATCCCCGACTCGACGGTGATCGAGGACGGCGACATCGTCAACATCGACGTCACCGCCTACATCCACGGGGTGCACGGTGACACCAACGCGACGTTCCTGGCCGGTGACGTCTCGGAGGAACACCGCCTGCTCGTCGAACGCACCCGTGAGGCGACCCGGCGGGCCATCAAGGCCGTCGCGCCCGGCCGCGCCCTGAATGTCATCGGCCGGGTCATCGAGGCATACGCCAATCGGTTCGGATACGGCGTCGTCCGCGACTTCACCGGCCACGGCATCGGCGAGACCTTCCACAACGGCCTGGTCATCCTGCACTACGACCAGCCGTCCGTGGACACGGTCATCGAGCCCGGCATGGTCTTCACCATCGAACCGATGATCAACCTCGGCACGCCCGACTACGAGATCTGGGACGACGGCTGGACGGTCGTCACCAAGGACCGCAAGTGGACCGCGCAGTTCGAGCACACCATCGTCGTCACCGACAGCGGATGCGAGATCCTCACGCTGCCGTGACCGTGTGATCGCGTACCGTTCTGCGGCATGGAATCGACTGACGTGAGCACCGCGAGCGGCACCGTCCGGGTACGGATCGACGGACCCGAGAGCAGGCACACCGTGCTGCTGCTGCCGGGAGCGGGGGAGAGCGCGGACGTGTTCGACGCGGTGTGCGAACGCCTGCACAATTCCGACCTGCGGACGGTCGTCCCGGAAAGCCTCGACAACCTCGATGCGGCCGGGATATTCGCGCTGCTCGACGAACTGAAGCTGCCGTGGGTGCACCTGGCCGGCAGCGGTGCCGGCGCGGAACTCGCGTGGTCGGTCGCGGCCGGCAGATTCGGCCGGTTCGCGAGTCTCGTCGTCGCCGACCGCGGGCACCCGGCCGTTCCCGACGCCGACGGCACCGTGCGCGACGCGTCGGCCCCTGCAGCCGAGGTGCCCACCACCGTCGTGGTCGGCAGCGGCGCGCGGCGCGCCGAGGCCGACGCATCCATGCGCTACGTCACCGGGGAGTTCCGGGTCGTCGAACTCGACGGCATCGAGAACATCCCGGCTCAGGCCCCGGCCGAGTTCGCCTCCGCGATCGCCCTGCGTACCGGCAGCTGGTAGCGGACACCGGCGGCGCCGTCCCGACCGGAGGGCGCCGCCGGCTGTCTCACAGTCCGAGCAGCGCGTTCTCCACGACCTCCGGCAACGCCGGATGGATCCAGTACTGGCCGGTCGCCATCTCCCGGGCGGTCAGACCGAAACTCATCGCCTGGATCAGCGGCTGGATCACCGTCGACGCCTGCGCACCCATGACGTGCGCGCCGAGCAGCAGACCGGTCGACCTGTCGGCGATCAGCTTGCAGATGCCCTCGGTGTCCTCCATCGCCCAGCCGTACGCGACGTCCCCGTAGTTCTGGATCTTCACGGAGATGTCGTATCCCTGCGCGCGGGCCTGCTCCTCGGTAAGCCCGACCTCGGCGATCTGGGGGTCGGTGAACACCGCCGCCGGCACGAACCGGTGATCGGTGCGCCGCAGCGCCGACGTGTCGTCGCCCCACGCATCCTGCAGCAGGTTGTGCTGCACCACCCGCATCTCGTGATTGGCGACGTGCTTGAGCTGGTAGGGCGACGACACGTCGCCGAGCGCGAACACACCGCGCGCGGTGGTGCGCTGGAACTCGTCGACGACGATGCGGCCTTGCTCGTCCAGTTCCAGGCCACCGGCGGCTGCGTCGAGCCGGTCGCCGTTGGGCTGCCGTCCCACCGCGACCAGCAGCGCGTCACCCGCGACGACCGTGCCGTCGGAGAGCACGACCTCCACACCGTCGCCGACGGGGCGGAACTCCTTGGCCGGATTCGACAGGTGCACGTCCCATTTCTCTTGCGCGATCCGCGTGAACCGCTCGGCGATGTCCGTGTCGAGGTGACGCAGGAGCCGGCTGCTGCGCGCGAGGATCGACACCCGCACCCCGAGCGCGGAGAACACGTGCGCGAACTCCATCGCGATGAACCCGGAGCCGAGGATCACCATCGACTCAGGCAGCTTCGGCAGCCGCATCACGTCGTCGTTGGTGTGGTACTTGACGCCGCTGTCGAGGACCTCCTGCGGAATGATCGGGCGGGATCCGGCCGCGACGACGACCTGATCGGCAGTGATCGTCTCGCCCGTGCCGGTGTCGAGGGTGCGCTCGCCGACGAACCGCGCGTGCCCGCCGTACACCGTGACGTTCGCGCAGTCCTCGCGCCGGTACCGTTCACCGCCGGCCGCGATCGGGTCGATCCGGCCGAACACCCGGTCGACGATGTCGTTCCAGCGCACGCCGTCGACACTTGCGTCCACGCCGTATTTCGCGGCGGTGCGGACGGTGTGCGCGACCTCGGCCGCGTACACGTACATCTTCGTCGGGATGCAGCCGACGTTGAGGCAGGTGCCACCGAAGGTGCCCTCCTCGAGGATCGCCACCTTCTTGCCGTCGTAGCGTTCGTCGAGGATCGAATTGCCCGATCCCGTGCCGATGATCGCGAGGTCGTAATGGGTCACGCGGGGTCTCCTGCGGTTCGTGTCTGCACGTTGCCGGCGGCGGTGCGGATGTCGGCGGTGTGGTCGTTGCTGTCGTGGTTGTCCAACCCCTCCAGCCACCGGTCCAATTCCCGGAACGAGGCGGCGAGCGGACCGGGGGTGGACAGGAACACGTCGTGGCGGGCTCCCTCGATCGGCACGATCGTGGTGCGGTCGCCCAGGCAACCCGCCCAGCGCGCGATCTGCCGCACGTCGAGGACCGCGTCGACGGTGTCGATCGCGGGGTCGTACTTCGGTGCGGACCGGCTCGCCGTGGACCGGAGGATCAGCGACGGCACCCCGATGTCGAGGCCGCGATGCAGTTGCGCGTGCCCGCGCCGGACCGCCCGAAGCCAGCCGAACGTGAGCGGGAATCCGGTCAGCGGCTTCCAGTCGAGGTTGTAGTTCCAGCCTCCTGAACGCAGGCTCATCCCGTACGTGTCGAGCTTCTTCAGTGGGACGACGTCCTTGGGCCGGATCCGCCCGAGGAGGTCGATCGCGAGGGTGCCGACGTTGCGCAGATAGGACGGTCCCTGCAGGTCGAACCAGGGGCTGTTGAGGACGACCCCGCGGATTCCGGCGCCCGCGGTACCGCCTGGACGCTTGTTCAGCCGGTCCAGCCACAGCGGCAACACCAGCCCGCCCGTCGAATGCGCGACCAGCAGCACCTCCTCGCCGGTCTCGGCCCGCACGATCCGCAACGCCTCCTCGAGCTCGGCGTCGTAGTACGAGAGGTCGGTGACGAAGTGCGGAGTGTGGCCTGGGGCGCGTGAACGGCCGCATTTGCGCAGGTCCAGCGCGAAGAACCGGTACCCCTGCGCCGCGAAGTGCTCCGCGAGATGCTGCTGGAAGAAGTAGTCGGTGAAGCCGTGCACGTAGAGCACCGCGCGGTGCGGAGCGTCGCCGACGGGCTGATAGCGGACCAGGGTCGCGCTGATTTCACCTTCCCCGTCGGGATCGGTGCCGAGGGGGAGAACGAGCTGCTGATAGCCGTCACCGAGGATGTCGGGCTGCCAAGTAGTCACTATCACACTGTATTGGTGTTCATGCCGGATCGTGGTCGGGGCACAATTGGGGGGAAGGAAACGCCGAGCGACGTGCGGGTAACCTATTCGTCGCAGTCGGCGCGGCTGTGGTGGTTCCCAGATCCGGTTCGTGATCGAACGGAAGTGGAGCGGGACCACGGACGTGCACGGGACACCCTCGCGACGCGATCCCTGCGGATTCTGCGGCGCGTGCGAACAGACAAGGAAGTCGATCCTCCAGTGTCAGACAACGTGTTAGAGGCGAAGACCGATGTAGTGCTCATCGGCGCGGGCATCATGAGCGCTACCCTCGGTGCGCTGCTCCGCCAGTTGCAGCCCGACTGGTCGATCACCGCTTTCGAGCGGCTCGACGCCGCTGCCGCGGAGAGCAGCGACCCCTGGAACAACGCCGGTACCGGCCACTCCGCGCTGTGTGAGCTGAACTACACCCCGGCCAAGGCCGACGGCACCGTCGACATCACCAAGGCGATCAACGTCAACGAGCAGTTCCAGGTCTCGCGCCAGTTCTGGGCCTACGCCGTCGACAACGGGATCCTGTCCGACCCCAAGGACTTCATCAACCCGATTCCGCACGTCAGCTTCGTGCACGGCGCCGACGACGTGAAGTACCTGCGCGCCCGCTACGACGCACTGGCCGGCCACCCTCTGTTCGCGGGTATGGAGTACTCCGAGAGCCCCGAGCTGTTCTCCGAGCGTCTCCCGCTCATGGCCGCGGGCCGTGACTTCTCCGACCCGGTGGCCCTCAACTGGACCTCGACCGGCACGGACGTCGACTTCGGTGCCCTCACCAAGCAGCTCATCAACAACGTCGCCGCCTCCGGCGGCACCGTGTTCTTCGGTCACGAGGTGACCAACCTGTCGAAGCAGTCCGACGGCAGCTGGATCGTCAAGGTCCGCAACCGCCGGACCGGCGAGAGCCGCAAGGTCAACGCCAAGTTCGTCTTCGTCGGCGCCGGCGGCGGCGCCCTGCACCTGCTGCAGAAGTCGGGGATCAGCGAAGCCAAGGGCTTCGGCGGCTTCCCCGTCTCCGGTGCGTTCCTCCGCTGCACCAACCCCGACGTCATCGCGCAGCACAGCGCGAAGGTGTACGGCAAAGCCGCCGTGGGTGCGCCCCCGATGTCGGTTCCGCACCTCGACACCCGCGTCATCGGCGGCAAGCAGGGCCTGCTGTTCGGCCCCTACGCCGGCTGGTCGCCGAAGTTCCTCAAGCAGGGCGGCGTCCTGGACCTGCCGAAGTCGGTCAAGCCCAACAACATCATGTCGATGCTCGGCGTCGGCGCCACCGAACTCGGCCTGGTCAAGTACCTGGTCGGCGAGCTCACGCAGTCGCCCCGCGACCGGATCGTCACGCTCTCCGAGTTCGCGCCCAACGCCAAGCTCGAGGACTGGGAGCTGATCGTCGCCGGTCAGCGCGTCCAGGTCATCCGGCGCAAGGGCATCGGTGGCGTCCTCGAGTTCGGCACCGCCGTGGTCAACGCCGGCGACGGCACCATCGCCGGTCTGCTCGGTGCCTCCCCGGGCGCCTCGACCGCTGTGCCGGCGATGCTCGACGTTCTCGAGCGCTGCTTCCCGAAGCAGTGGACCGGCTGGCAGGGCAAGCTCCGCGAGATGGTGCCGTCCCTAGGCACCAAGCTGTCCGACGATCAGGCGCTGTTCGACAAGGTGTGGCAGTGGAGCACCAAGTCGCTGCAGCTGGACGTCACCTCCGTGGCGGAGACCACCGCCCCGATCGAGCCCGCGTCGGTCTGATCCGACCGTCACGACCCGACCCCGTCACAGGCCGGTCCGCACGCCGCGGACCGGCCTGTGTCACGAGGCCAACCAGAAGTGGGGAACCCCGGTGTCTACCAATCGCGCAGACGAGTCGTCCACCAACGGTGCAGACGAGTCCAGCTACCTCGTCGGCCTGAATCTGTCCGGTCGCCGGGTCGTCGTGGTCGGCGGCGGCTCCGTCGCCCAGCGGCGGCTCGGGCTGCTCGTCGCCTCGGGCGCCGCGGTGCACGTCGTCACCCGTGCGGCGACGCCCGCCGTCGAGAGCATGGCCACCGCCGGCCACATCACCCTGGAACTGCGCGACTACCGCGACGGTGATCTCGAAGGCGCCTGGTACGCCATGGCCTGCACGAACGAGCCCGAGACGAACGCGGCGGTCGTCGCCGAAGCCGAACGCAACCGCATCTTCTGCGTGCGTGCCGACAACGCCCGCCGCGGCAGCGCCGTC
>NZ_JBMBTE010000037.1:0-46781 GCF_048897285.1 Rhodococcus sp. O3 | reverse complement strand
CACGGCGCCGGCCGGTTCGGGATTCCGACGGTGTTCGTCGAGTACGGCTACGGCGCCGCGGAGGAATCCGAACACGCGCACACGGCCGTCGGCAGCGTCGCCGAGCTCGGGAGGATCCTCACCGGTGAGCGCTGACGTTCTGCATGTGACGTTCGTGTGCACCGGCAACATCTGCCGGTCCCCGATGGCCGAGAAGATCTTCGCCCACCATCTGCTGAAGGAGGGGCTCGACGGACGGGTGCGGGTGAGCAGCGCGGGCACGCACGGCTGGCACATCGGCGCCGAGGCCGATCCGCGCACCAACGCGGTACTGCAACGCCACGGCTATCCGACGGGTCACCAGGCTGCGCAGCTCGGCGCCGAGCATCTCGAAGCCGACCTCGTGGTGGCCCTGGCCACCGGCCACGACCGCGCGCTCGCGCATCTGGGGATGCCCACCGAGCGCCGCGCCCTGCTCCGCAGCTTCGATCCGGACGCCGACACCGATTCGGTACCGGATCCCTACTACGGCGGTCTGCCGGAGTTCGAGCTGGTGCGCGAGCAGATCGAGGCGGCGATTCCGGGCCTGCTCGCATGGGTGCGGGAACGGTGAGGCACAGATCACGGGCTACCGTGGACACGTGCGACGTCTGAAGTTTCTGCTGCGCCCGAGCTGGTTCTTGCTGGCTGTGGTCGTCGTCGGCTTCGCCTACGCATGCTTCACGGTCCTCGCGCCGTGGCAGCTGGGCAAGAACACCAGGACGAGTGATCGCAACGACCGGATCGCCGAATCGTTGTCGCAGGATCCGGTTTCCGTCGGTGAGCTGGTCGGCGACGGGGAACCCGCGCAGGACGACGAGTGGCGACGGGTCACCGCGACCGGTAGCTACCTTCCGGACTCCGACGTGCTGGTTCGGTTGCGCAGCGTGAATTCCCAGCCCGCGTACGAGGTGCTCACCCCGTTCGCCCTGGACGACGGGCGCACGGTGCTGGTCAACCGGGGTTACGTCCGTCCCGCACTCGGCACCGAGGTTCCGCCGATCGAGCCGGCCCCGACCGGGCAGGTGACCCTCGAGGCGCGCATCCGCATGTCGGAAGGCACGGTGCCCGGCAAGGAACCGTTCCGGGACGCCGGGTTCCTGCAGGTGTACTACATCGACACCCCGCAGGTCGCGGCCGCCACGGGCATCGACCTGGCCGGCGGCTACCTGCAGCTCGCCGAGGGGCAGCCCGGCGGTCTCGGCACCATCCCCCTGCCGCAGCTCGACGCCGGGCCGTACCTGTCCTACGGCCTGCAGTGGCTGGCGTTCGGCATCATGGCGCCGCTGGGGCTCGGCTACGTCGTGTGGGCGGAACTGCGCGAACGACGCAAGGAGAAGGCACGGACCGCCGAGGTGCCGGACCCGGAGACCCCGCCGGCGCCGCGCACCACAGAAGAGAAACTCGCCGACCGCTACGGCCGGTCGCGGTGAGCGCACCGCACGACAACCGCGAAACGCCCGAGGAGCATCCGATGTACGCGTCCGTCGACGACTATCTGGCCGACAAGGACCCCGCCGGCGTCGAGGGGTTCCTCCGGTTCCGGGACATGGTGCTGGCGCTCGGCGCCGACGTCGACGAGCGCGTGCGGCGGTCGGATGTCGTGTGGGCTCGCGACCGGGTGTTCGCGGCAGCATTCGTGTACTCGACGCGACTCGAGGTCGCGATCGATCTGCAGCGGCGCATCCATCACCCTCAGCTGCGGGAGGCGTTCCCGACGACGGACACGGTGACCACCCACCGGCTGAGCATCACCTCGCCGGACCAACTCGACGACCACGTCGCGACGCTGCTGGCCGAGGCGTACAAGACCGCGGGCAGCAACGGCCACTGACGGCTCCGCCGTGACGGCCACTGACGGCTCCGCCGTGACGGCCACTGACGGCTCCGCCGTGACGGCCACCGACGGCCCCGCCGTGAGGTCCCGCCGGTCGGGCTAGTCGGCGACCGTGCTGCTCGGCGAGACAGGGTGCGCCTCGGTCACCGGAGTGCGTTCCGGCCGTCCGATGAAGAACGACACGGCCAGCGCGAGGAGCGAGACGATCCCGCCGTACAGGAACGCGGTGTGGATACCGGCCTGGGCGGCGTCGACCTCGGTTGCACCGTCGGCGAGGCGGTCGGTCGCCGTATAGGTCATGACCGTGACGAACAGTGCCGTGCCGGCGGCGCCGGCCAGCTGCTGGATCGTGCTGAAGATCGCGCTTCCGTGCGAGTACAGCTCGTCCGGAAGCGACCCCAGCGACGAGGTCATCAGCGGTGTCATGACCGACGCGAGTCCGCCCATCAGCAGCGAGTGGATCAGCACGACCATCGGTAGTGCCGACTCGGCGTCGAGCATCGCCATCAGCCACAGTGCCGCGGCGACGACGGCTGCACCCGAGATGACGAGCACGCGCGGGCCGGTACGGTCGTAGATCCGGCCGACGAACGGCGACAGCACGCCCATGACGAGCCCACCGGGCAGCAACAGCAGGCCCGTGGTGAGGATGTCGATGCCGCGGACGTTCTGCAGGTAGAGCGGCAACAGAATCAGGGCGCCGAACAGCGCCATCATGCTGATCACGAGCATGCCGAGTCCGAGGCTGAACGCCGGTGTCGAGAACGGGCGCAGGTCGAGCAGGGCGCGGCCGTCGGACTGCCGGGAGAGTTGCCGCATCACGAACACGGCCAGCGCGACCACGCCGACGGCGAGCGGCACCCACGCCGGGACCTGCGAGTCCTCCGCGGCGTGGCCGATGCTGCTCAGCCCGTAGACGATGCCGCCGAACGCGAGCGCCGACAACACGACCGAGATCACGTCGAGCGGCGCCTTGCCGGTGGTGGTGACGTTCTTGACCAGGACCGATCCGACGACGAACGCGACCAGCGAGATCGGCAGGACGATCCAGAACATCCAGCGCCAGTCGAACGCGTCGAGGACGATGCCGGAAATCGTGGGGCCGATCGCGGGTGCGACCGCGATGACGATGGAGATGATGCCCATCATCCGTCCACGCCGGGCGGCCGGGACGACCCGCAGCACGGTGGTCATGAGCAGCGGCAGCATGATGGCCGTGCCCACCGCCTGGGTGACCCGGCCCGCCAGCAGCAGCCCGAACCCGGGCGCGGACGCCGCGAACAGCGTGCCCAGGCTGAACACACCCATCGAGGCCATGAACATCGGCCGGAGCGGGAAGCGCTGGAACAGATAGCCGGTGGTCGGGATGACGACGGCCATCGTCAGCAGGAACCCGGTGGTGAGCCACTGGGCGGTGCTCGCGGAGATGTCGAGGTCCACCATCAGCCGCGGCAGGGCCACGCTCATGATCGTCTCGTTGAGGATCATCACGAACGTCGCGACGACCAGCACACCGATCAGCAGTCCGCTTCCGGGTGCCATCCTTTCCTCGGCGTCGGCGTCCAGGTGCTCTTGCGCCTGTGGTGTCTGCATGTCGAGGAACTTTCTGGATGGTTGGTCGAGCGCCACTATCGCCGCCGCTTCGGAAGGTGCCAGTCTCCCGCTGTTCGGAAACGGCCGTCAAATCGTTTTCGAATCCGACGGCAGCGAGTTCGCCCGAGGAACTCACCGGAATGGGTACGGACGATTCGGCGCGACCCGGCCCCTGCCGACCGCACAATGTAGCGATGACGCACCGGCGTACGGCTGCTTCCCTGTTCGGTGTGATGCCCGGACTCGAGGCCGTCGCGACCTACCGCAGGAGCTGGCTCGCGAAGGACATCGTCGCCGGAATCGTGTTGTCGACGCTGCTCGTCCCGCAGGGCATGGCCTACGCCGAACTGGCCGGGTTGCCCCCGATCACCGGCCTCTACACGAGCATTCTGTGCCTGCTCGGGTACGCGGTGTTCGGCCCGTCCCGCATTCTCGTGCTCGGCCCGGATTCGTCGCTGGGCCCGATGATCGCGGCGACGATCCTGCCGCTCGTCGCGGCCGGAGGCGACCCGGCGCGGGCGGTCGCGCTCGCGTCCATGCTCGCGATCATGGTCGGTGTCGTCATGATCCTCGCGTCGATCGCCAAGCTCGGTTTCATCGCCGACCTGATCTCGAAGCCCACCATGATCGGCTACATGAACGGCCTGGCCCTGACCATCCTGGTCGGCCAGTTGCCGAAGCTGTTCGGGTTCTCGGTGGACTCGGAGAACTTCTTCGGAGACATCACCGGATTCGTGAAGGGTGTGGCGAACGGAGAGACCAACGGAGCGGCGGTCGCGGTGGGGCTCGGCGGGATCGCCCTGATCCTCGCGATGCAGCGGTGGGTTCCGAAGATCCCGGCGGTGCTGGCGATGGTGGTGCTGGCGATCGCCGCGTCCTCGGCCTTCGGACTGGCCGATCGCGGCGTGTCTCTCGTCGGGGAACTGCCGCAGGGTTTCCCGCCGCTGACGATCCCGCACGTGGAGGTCGACGATCTGGCGTTGCTGTTCGCCGGCGCGGTGGGGATCGCGCTGGTGTCGCTGACCGACACGATCTCCACCGCGTCGTCGTTCGCGGCGCGCACCGGACAGGAGATCCGCGGCAACCAGGAGATGATCGGGATCGGTGCCGCGAACGTGGCCGCCGGGCTGTTCCAGGGCTTCCCGGTGAGTACGAGCGGTTCGCGGACCGCGGTCGCCGAACGTTCGGGGTCGAAGACGCAGCTCACCGGCGTCACCGGTGCGGTGCTGATCCTCGTGATGATCGTGTTGCTGCCCGGCCTGTTCCGCAATCTCCCCCAGCCGGCGCTGGCTGCGATCGTCATCACCGCCTCGTTGTCGCTCGCCGACATTCCCGGGACCGTCCGGTTGTGGCATCAGCGCAGGACCGAGTTCACCTTGTCGATCGTCGCGTTCCTGGGTGTCGCGATCCTGGGCGTGCTGCCGGGCATCGCGGTCGCGGTGCTGCTGTCGGTCTTCAACATCTTCCGGCGGGCGTGGTGGCCGTATCAGACGGTCCTCGGCCGCGTGCCCGGCCTCGAGGGATTCCACGACGTCACCGTGCATCCCGATGCGCGGCACCTCTCCGGCCTCGAGATCTACCGGTTCGACGCGCCCCTGTTCTTCGCCAACGTCAAGACGTTCCGCGACAACGTGCGACGCCTGGCCCGCAGCGACCCGAAACCGCGGTGGATCCTCATCGCCGCTGAACCGATCACCGACGTCGACACCACCGCAGCAGACGTGCTGTTCGAACTCGATCGCGAGCTCGACGCCCAGGGCACGTCACTGGTGTTCGCCGAGCTCAAGCACCCGGTGCGGATGAAGATCGATCGCTACGGCCTGGCCGAGGCCATCGAACCGGCGCACTTCTTCGGCACGGTCGAGGAGGCCGTCGCCGCCTACATCGAGCGCACCGGGGTCGACTGGACCACCGAGTCCTGAACCGTCCGATTGTCGTGTCCCCGCCCGAAACGGACCCGGCGATGCAAGGATGCGAATTCGGACACGAAGCGAAGGGAGTCGATGCCGGTGCCGGCTACCACGGTGAAATCCGCACGCAAGAATCTGAAAAGCCTGGTCCGCGAGGTCAACGGCGACACGGTCGCGGTCGAGATCGTGGGTGATCAGGGCAATGCGGTGCTGATCTCGCTGGCCCGGTACACCGCGTTGCGGGAGGCGACGTTCCTGCTGCGCTCCCCCGAACTCATGGACAGCCTGCGCCGGGAGGCCGCCCGGTCGCTGTCCCCGCCGGCACCGGGTGACGACTCCGCGGACAGCGAACCCGCGGCGTCCGCCGAACCGGTGGTGACGACACCACCGCCCGAAGCGAAATCCCGCACCCGGAAGAAGAACAAGAGGAAGAAGAAGCGGGCGCACCGTCGCTGACGGGACTCGCATATAGTTGCGTAATCAACTATATTGATCGAGTTCACCCGAGCGAGGAGCACACGTGCCGGAAACAGTGCTGCCGAAGACCGTGATCCAACGTTCCCGCGACCGCGCGCGCCAGCGCCTCGGCTGGATCGACACCGCACAGAGCTTCCCGTTCGCCGGCAACTTCGACCTCACCGAGCACGCCCACGGCGTCCTGATGGTCAACAACGAGGACATCGTCGACGCCGGCCACGGATTCGACACCCACCAGCATCAGGACGTCGAGATCGTCACGTGGGTGGTGAGCGGCTCGCTCGTGCACCAGGATTCGCGCGGCAACAGCGGCATCGTCCACCCCGGCCTCGCACAACGGATGAGCGCCGGCCGCGGCATCCTGCATTCCGAACGCAACGACCACCGCCGCGCGGACGGATCTCCGGTCGCCGACCCCGTCCACGTGATCCAGATGTGGATTCCACCGGACGAGTCCGGCAGCGAGCCGAGCTACCAGGAACTGCCCATCGATGCCGAACTCGACGCGGGCGCACTCGTCGTCGTCGCATCCGGCCTGCCCCGCCACCGCAACGACGCCGCCGTCGGATTGCACAACAGGTATGCCGGGCTGCATGCCGCCCGATTACAGCCGGGACGGACGGTGACGATCCCCGACGCGCCGTTCGGCCACCTGTTCGTCGCACGCGGCACCGTCGACGTCGAAGGATCGGGACCACTCGAGCACGGAGATGCGCTGCGGCTGACCGGTTCCGGAGGCCAGCGGGTCAGTGCGGTCACCGACGCCGAGATCCTGATCTGGGAGATGCACGCGAGCTTCGATCGCCGGCCTTCACGCCGGTAGCCCACCCGTGACGCCGCTATCGAGAGTCCGCTTCCGGGTGTTCCCGGAACAGGACCTCCGAGAGCGGTCGGCGCGGCGTCGGGGTCTCCGAAGCCGGTGATGTGCGGATGCCGACCCTGATCAGCACCTGGGGGACGCCGTCCCCGGTCAGCCCGCGGAGAAACGCCCGCGAATCCTCGGATTCGGTCAGGTGGGTGACCGGGCAGGTCGCCAGTCCGCGGTCGGTGCAGGTGAGGAGCACGACCGACAGGGCCTCGCCGCACCGCAGCCAGTCGAGCCGAAGGTCAGTGGCAGTGGAGAGCAGCAGTATCGCCGCGTGGTCCACTTCACCGGCGGTCTCGCTCGTCGCTCGACCGGGCGGGAACTCCCGCTCGATCGCCACCGCGCTCCCGGCGGCCGGGAGGGTCTCGGCGGGAACGCCCTCGGGAAATATCGCGTGCCCGGTCCACCAGTTCAGCTCCGACAGGTAGCCGGAGTCGGCGCGCCTCTTCCCGCTGATTCGGCGGGACATGTCGTCGAGAGCGGCTCGTTCGTCCTCTCCGATCACGTCGAGACGTGCACCGGCGTGCTCGGCGAGTTCCTGCAGAAGCGTGACGGTGGAGGGCAACTCCGGCGGCGCGGCCATCGGCAACCGCTCGGTGCGACGTCGGGCGATCGCCGCTGCCAACCGGACCCCTGTGTCGGAAGGTTCGGTGTCGGACGATCCGGTGTCGGACGATTCGTCCAGTCGGCGGAACCGGAGTGTCGCGAGGCACTGCCGGTCCGGCGAGCGCGGCATCCGCTCGATCTCCGACGACCACCGCTGCGCGGCGAGTGCCGTCCGCAGGTGGTGCAGCGCCGTCCCACAGGAGAGCACCATCTGGCGACCGGACGGATCCGTGGCGGGCAGGATGCGATCGTTGTCGCAGTAGAGCGTCAGCGCGTGAGCGCCGAGAATCCACCGCCAGGGCTGGCTGTTGTGGAGCGACGGCGCGCGGCAGGCCAGCGCGACCGCGGACTCGAGGGTGCGACGGTCCGGCATCGACTCCGCTGGTGTCCCCATTGCATTCCCGGGTTCTCTCGTCGGCTCCGTGAATACCAGTCTCTCACGTCACTGCGCGCCGGCCGCGATGGTGCGCAACGTCGCGCGCATGATGTGCCCGACGAACGGCCGGATGATCCACCAGTAGCGCATCATCTTCTTCCGCGAATCCGGATCGGTGGTCTGCGTCCGGCATTCGTAACAGACGACGCTGCGGCCGGGCCCGTTCGCTCGAACCGAGAAGTGACATCCGATCTTCCCCCAGCCGGGCTCGTCGAACCCGCGGAAACGATCGAGCGGAACATCACGCCACTCGATGTCGGGCTTCCAGAACTTGCCGACCGCACCGAAGGCGATCTCTCGATCGGGTACCTCCCCGAGAACCAGCCAGCCCGGCAGACCACTCGACGCCGGATCGGCGAACAGGCGCAATGCGGGCAGTTCCGGAGACGGTTTGCCGGACAGGCGTGCCGGTAGGCCACGCACGAAGAACGCCGCGGTCAGCAAAGGTGTTCGCACGGTGAGGAAGTCGAGATCGTGCGCAGCGCGGAAGACGGCGGGAACCTCCGCATCCACCACGAGCTGTTCGGTGAGAGCGACGTCGTACACCGGCAGGTGAGTATCGAGCAGATCCGCCGGGCCGGTGCCGGTCACGTCGTCACCCTCCGGCTCCGCGTGCACGATCGAGCAGGATCCGCTGTTCGGCCTGCGCCACCGTCCGCCTGGTCTGCGGCGCCGCATCGGGCGTCACCGACACCGAGGTGATGCCGCGCCGGACGAGGTGCTCGGCGAGTTCGGTGCTCGTCGACACGGCCTGGCCGCACAACGAGGTGGTCAGCCCCGCCGCCGACGCTCGCTCGATGATGTGGTCGATCGCGTCGAGGACGGCCGGATCCATGGTGTCGAACAGGTCGCGGCACACCTCCGAGTCGCGGTCCACGCCGAGCATCAGCTGGGTCAGGTCGTTGGTGCCGATCGACACCCCGTCGATGCCGAGTTTCGCGTATTCGGGCAGCCAGTACACCACCGACGGCACTTCGGCCATGATCCAGCGCAGCATCCGGCGGTCCGCCCCGAGCGGATGCGCATCGAGCTGCGCCAGGCACTCCTTCAGCTCCCAGCGGGTGCGCACGAACGGGATCATCAGGTGCACGTTGGGATGTTGCTCCCGAACCCGGTGCAGCACATCGAGATCCAACGAGAACAACTCCGGATCGCGGACGTAGCGGAAGCAGCCACGATAGCCGATCATCGGGTTTTCCTCGTCCGGCTCGATCTCGCCGCCCTCGAGATCCGCGAATTCGTTGCTGCGCAAGTCGATCGCCCGGTACACGACCGGCCGCGGTGCGAACGCCGCCGCGATCCGGGCGACCCCCTCGGACATCTTCGCCACGTACTCCTCGCGCCGGCCCTGCCCGATCAGGCGTGCCGGATGTTCCCCCGCGAGGGCCTCGGTGATCATGAACTCGGCCCGCAACAATCCGACCCCGTCGACGTCGGTGGCAGCGACCGCCTCCGCCGCATCCGGCGTCGCGAGATTGACGTACACCGAGGTCGCGGTGACGGTCGGAGCGGCACCCACGGCCGCCGGGGCCGCCGTCGCCGCCGCGGCCGGACGGGCCTCGGTGTGCACCTTCCCGTCGAACACTGCGCCTGCGTCGCCGTCGACGGTGATGAGCTGCCCGTCGCGCAGGTCCGTGGTCGCGGTGCGTGCACCGACCACCACCGGTTTGCCGAGTTCCCGCCCGACGATCGCGGCATGGCAGGTGATGCCGCCACCGTCGGTGACGATGCCGCCGGCGCGGCGCAGGATGGGCAGCCAGTCCGGCCGGGTCATGGGCGCGACGATGATCTCCCCGTCGGTCAGGCGTTTGCCGTCGACCAGCTCGTGGAGCACCCGTACCCGACCGGTGGCCACGCCTGGGCCGGCACCGAGGCCGGTCAACAACGGTGTCGCGTCACCGTTTCCGGACGGCCCGCCGGACGAGGACGTGTCGAGCGTGGTGATCGGGCGGGTCTGCACGATCCACAACTCGTTGTCCGCGAACGCGAACTCGAGATCCTGCGGGGAACCGTAGTGCTGCTCGACACCGGCGGCGAGACGCGCGACCCGTTCGAGCTGGTCCTCGTCGAGCACGCGGGTGCCGCGCGCCGGATCGACCGCGACCCGGCTGTCGCCGGTGTCGGTCGAGGCGATCTGGAACTCCTGATGCCCGAGGTGGACGTCGAGCACCTCGAAGCTGTCCTTGGCGACGACGTAGGTGTCCGGCTCGACCTGCCCGCCGACGACGACCTCGCCGAGGCCGAGCGCCGCCTCGATCACGATGCGATCGCGTTCGCCGGTGCGGGGGTCGGCGGTGAACGCCACCCCGGACGACTCGGATTTGACCATCACCTGCACTACGACGGCGATGGACGGCTCGTCGGCCACCCCGCGCAGCCCGCGGTAGGTGCGGGCCCGCTCGGACCACAACGACGCCCAGCACGCCTGCACGGCCCGCACCAGCGCGTCGGCGCCGATGATGTTGGTATAGGACTCGTGGATACCGGCGAACGAGGTGTCCGCCGCGTCCTCGGCAGGCGCCGACGATCGCACCGCCACCGGCACATTCGTTCCGAGGGCCTCGTACGCCGAGACGATGTCCGCGCGCATCTCGTCCGGGATCGTCGACTCGGTCACCAGCGCGGCGAGTTCGGCCGAGGTGCGGATGAGCGTGGCGTCGTCGATGTCCGGGGCCGGGATCGCCTCGGCCGCCAGCCGTTCGCGCACACCGGCCGCCTGCATCGCGTCGAGGTACGCGTCGGTGGTGACGGCGAACGCGGCGGGAACCGGAAAACCCGCCCGCGTGAGCTCGCCCAGGTTGGCGGATTTTCCGCCGACGGTGGGCGCGTCGTCCGCGCTCACCGATTCGATCGGTCGTACCCAGACCTTGTGTTCACCCATCGGTGGCTCCCTGTGTTCCCCGGCGAACGGCTCACCCCCTGTGCACGGTAAACCGATTTCGTGCATTGCAGGGCCCGGATCGGAGATCTGCTGCTCAGACGGCCGGTGTTGCGCGAAGTATCCACTGTTCGGCCTTCGCCGGTGCCATGATCGGAACACGAGGGGTAGAGCTCGTTCGTCCGGGAGGCGCTGTGCAGTCGGAACACGAGACCGGTCCCCTGCCGCTGATCGACCTGCGCCACCACGGCGCCGTCGTCGTCGACGTGGGCGTGTTGAAAGATGGCCGGTCCGTCGACTCGACGGTTGCGCTGCTGCACCGGTTGCGCGATCTCGGCGTCGACGTCGCGGTGTTCTCGCCCACCGGGGACGCCCGGGCAGTGCTCGACACAACAGGAGTCGACACAGCGGCCGGCGACACAGCAGGAGACGACGATTCGCTTCCGATCGTGGCCACCGACACCACCCCCTCGGAGGTCGCCGCCCGGCTCCGGTCACCGCTCACGGCCACCGTCGTGATCACCGCCGACGAGGACGTCGCGGCCGCGGCGCAACGAGCCGGGTTCGCCCTGGTGATCCGGGATCCGGGCGAGATCGACATCCGGTCAGGCGACCACCGGCTCTCGGAGATACCCGACGCACTGACCTCCCGGCACGAGCTGGCGACGCTGCTGCGGGTGCGCACACCGGTGCTGTTCCTCGACTTCGACGGCACACTGGCGGATATCGAGCCGGACCCCGCAGCGGCTGTGCTCACCGACGGCACCGACGAGATTCTCCGCCGGCTCGCGGCCGCATGCCCGGTCGTCGTGGTCAGCGGGCGCGACCTGCCGGACCTGCAGGCACGGGTCGGGATTCCGGGTATCTGGTATGTGGGCAGCCACGGATTCGAAGTCGCCGGACCGGCGGGCGGACACTACGAGCATTCGGAGGCTCCGGCCGCCGGATCGGCCCTCGACCGGGTGTCCGGGCTGCTCGAAGAGCGTCTGCGCACCGTGCCGGGCGTCGTGATCGAACGGAAACGATTCTCGGTCGCCGTGCACCATCGCGCCGTGCCCGCCGACCGGGTCGACGAGGTCTCGGCCGTCGTGCACGAGATCGCGGGTGCCGAGGATTCTCTCCGGATCATCAGCGGCCGGAAGGTGCTCGAGGTTCTGCCCCTCGCAGACTGGGGCAAGGGTGAGGCCCTGCGATGGGTGCTCGGGCGTGTCACCGGCGCGGAGGGGCTGCTGCCGCTGTACATCGGCGACGATCCCACGGACGAGGACGCGTTCGACGCGTTGTCTCCCGAAGGGATCGGGATCGTGGTCCGCAGTGAGGAGCCCGGCAATCGCCGGTCGGCCGCGCGGTTCGCCGTGAACGATCCGGCGCAGGTTCGCGAATTGCTCCAGCGCCTGGCCGATCTGGTCGACCGCGATCCCGCGAGCCCGTCCCGCGCGGGTGGATGGATGCTGTACTACGACGACTACGATCCGCCGAGCGAAAAACTACGCGAGGCACTGTGCACGGTGGGCAACGGCTTCTTCGCCACCCGCGGGTGCGCACCGGAATCCGCGGCCGGACGGTGGCACTACCCCGGCACGTACATCGCGGGTCTGTACAACCGACTGCACGATGACCGCGCGGGTACGACGATCACGAACGAAAGCCTGGTGAACGCCCCCAACTGGCTGCCGATGACCTTCCGCATCGACGACGGGCCCTGGTTCGACATCGACTCCGTCGAACTGATGGACTACCGCCAGTACCTGAATCTGCGCCGCGCTGTTCTCACCCGCCGGGTGCGGTACCGCGACCCACAGGGCCGGACGACGACCGTGATCCAACGCCGGTTCGTCGCAATGCACCTGCCCCACGTGGGGGCGCTGCAGACCACGATCGTGGCCCACGACTGGAGCGGCAGCGTGGAGTTCCGCACGGCGATCGACGGCGCGGTCCGCAACACGCTCGTCGAGCGGTATCGCGATCTGGCCAGTGACCATCTCGAACCCCTCGAGGCGCGGGAGGCGGCACACGACTCCGTGGTTCTGACGGTGCAGACGAACCAGTCGCGCATCCCGGTCTCGGTGGCCGCTCGGACCACCGTCTGGTCCGACGGGAACCGCAACGCCTGCAACTACCGATTCTTCGAGGACGACGGCAGTGTCGGCCACCATCTCACCGTCGATGTGGAGGCCGGTTCCTCGATCACGGCGGAGAAGACGGTGACCGTGTTCACCGGCCGTGACCACGCGGTCTCCGGCCCTGCCGAGGCGGCGACGCGACTGCTCGAGGGGCTGGGGCGATTCGACGAGATTCTGGACGGCCACGTCCTGGCGTGGGAACACCTGTGGGACCGGGTCGGCATCGACCTCGCCGGTCACGAGGAAGCGTCCCGGATCGTGCGCTTCCACCTGCTGCACCTGCTGCAAACCGTCTCGCGCAACACCGCCGACCTCGACGTGGGGGTACCGGCGCGCGGACTGCACGGAGAGGCCTACCGCGGCCACATCTTCTGGGACGAGGTGTTCGTCTTCCCGGTGCTGAACCTGCGCGAGCCCGCCCTTACCCGGTCGCTACTGCACTACCGATACCGCCGCCTGCCCGAGGCGCGCCGCGCCGCGACCGCCGCCGGATACCGGGGCGCGATGTTCCCGTGGCAGTCCGGCAGCGACGGCCGGGAGGAAAGCCAGCAACTGCACCTGAACCCGGATTCCGGACGATGGCTGCCCGATCCGAGTTGGCGCCAGTACCACATCGGCATCGCCATCGCCTACAACGTGTGGCAGTACTACCAGGTCACGGGGGACGTGGAATTCCTCGGTGATTTCGGAGCGGAGATGCTGGTGGAGATCGCGCGGTTCTTCGCCAGTCTGGCGTCGTACGACCGGGCCAAGTCGCGATACGTGATCCGCGGGGCGATGGGACCGGACGAGTTCCATTCCGGCTACCCCGACGCGCCGTACTCGGGCATCGACAACAACGCCTACACCAACGTCATGGCCGTCTGGGTGATCCGGCGGGCCATCGAGGCGCTCGCCGCCATCCCCCAGCACAATCGCGCCGAACTCGTCGACCGTCTCCATCTGGACGCCCACGAGATGACACTGTGGTCGGATCTCGGACACCGCATGTTCGTGCCGTTCCACGACGACGTCATCAGCCAGTTCGAAGGCTACGGCGAGCTGGCCGAACTCGACTGGGACCGATACCGCGCGAAGTACCCGGACATCCGGCGCCTCGACCGGATCCTCGAAGCGGAAGGCGACGACGTCAACCGCTACCAGGCGTCGAAACAGGCCGACGTCGTGATGCTGTTCTATCTCCTTTCCGCCGACGAACTGCGGGAACTCTTCGAACAACTCGGGTACGGCCTCGAATCCGAAACCATCCACCGAACGATCGACTACTACCTCGCCCGGACGTCCCACGGTTCGACGCTGAGCGCCGTGGTGCATTCGTGGGTGCTCGCCCGCAGCCACCGCGAGCGGGCGATGGAGTACTTCGAACAGGTCCTGGCGTCGGACATCACCGACATCCAGGGCGGGACGACGTCGGAGGGCATCCACCTCGCGGCCATGGCCGGCAGCATCGATCTGCTGCAGCGGTGCTTCACCGGACTCGAAGTCCGCGGCGACCGTCTCGTCCTGGGTCCGCAATGGCCGGATACCCTGGGCGCCCTCGAGTTTCCGATCTACTACCGCGGCCGGAAGCTGTGGTTGACGGTCAGCGGACGCACGGTCGAGGTCGCTGCCGAGCCCGGGAATCAGGAATCGATCGAGATCATGTGCCGCGATACGGTCGTGACCCTGCAGCCCGGATGCACCGTCACGCTGAGCTGAGCTTCCGGCGACGGGCGGTGCGGCACCCGACCGATGAGAAATATGAAACTTCACAATCGGACGTAACAAACCGTACATTTCGTTCGGTCACGTGAGGGCGGCAAGATCCCTAGGGATGTGCCGCGCCTGCGTTGCAGCACGAATCAGGAGACCACACTTGCAGATCGGAACCGTCGCGACTGTCGCGACCCTCGCCGCGGCCGGCGTGCTCTGCGCCGTCGCAGCACCGGCATCGGCCGGCCCTGCCGAGCCATACAAGCTCCCCGGCGTCACCCAGGTCGTCGAGGTCATCGACGGCGACACCATCGTCACCCGCCACCCCCACACCGGTGAGACGCTGACCGTCGGCATCCTCGGCCTCGACGCGCCCGAAGGCGCGGAGTGCTGGTCGGTCGAGTCCGCCGACTTCGCGCGCATTGCCCTCGTCGGGATCCCGGTACAGCTGTCGGCGGAGCCGGGTCAGCCGAACGCGGACGCCGCCGGCCACCTCCTGCGATACGTCGCGCTCGACAACGACCTTGACGGCGACTACGCCGTGAAGGCCGTACGCAACGGCGCCGGCCGCGCCTACACCGTCGGACCGATGCACACAACCGAACGGCTCGTGGCCGCCGAGGGCGAAGCACGTGGCAACGTCGCCGGTCTGTGGTCGTGCGCTGAGGTGGCGCCCGCACCCGCAGGGCCCTCTGCAACAGCGCCTGAGCAAGCGCTGACGCCGAGCGGGAACGTGGTACAGCCGGGCGCGTTCTGCGACGGAGGCACCGGCATCACCACCAAGGGCACACCGATGGTGTGTGCACCCGGGTCCGACGGTAGCAATCGCTGGCGCGCCGCCGACTGAGAGGAAGACCAATATCCTCGGCGGCATTGCCTTCCTCCTCGTGCCGAATCATTCGTCAGCGGAGCACTACACGCCCTCGTCGTGGCCGTTTCCTGACGACGAACCGGCTCAGGGGGCCGAAAGATCCTGCAGCACCGCAAGTTCCGATCGGATTGGACGGTCAGTTCGGCTGCAGTTAGCCTGATCGATTTGCCGCTCAACCCAGAACGCGGCCCCACCCGAAATCCGGGTGGGGCCGCGTCATGCCTCGGACGACCGTGGCCTGACGCCACTTCACTCCGGTGACACAACCATGACCCAGGCCAAGCCGAGGGCTGGCATCCTCGGCCGCGCGGTGCGGCCCTGAAATCTGAGACGAACAAAGCTCAGGAGCCCGATAACCTCCCACGCAAGGGTCCAAGTTCAAGATCAACCAAACCCGCGAACAGGAAGCAACATTGGCCGACGCCGCCGAGAGCGAGTCGGTACTGGTGCTGATATTGGCCGTACTGCGAACCGAAATGGCGCGCGATCGGACGTCGCACCTACGCCACGCAGATCCGCTGCGGCGCGATCGTCCCGCAACGCTGTGGAGGTCAAGGTACAAGTGATTACCGGAGCGAAGTGGATGATGGACCGGCCATCCCTTGCCACCGAAGGGAACTCACTGGCGGCCGGCGAAAGACTGACCGGAACGTGTCGCTACTCGATTCGGCGCTCGCGGACTGTGACAATCCCGAGAGTGGTAGGCGCTCGGCTGGCTGATGCGCGTAGCTCGAGGAGGTTGTGCACATGAGGATCCGGGCAGCATTGATGGCATCGCTTCTGCTGCTGGCTGGGTGCGCTACAGATGATACGAACAGCGCCACGGACAGTGCGGCTACTGCATCGTCGGAATCGACATCGACCACGCCTGAACCACCCCGCAACGCCCAGGGTCGCATCGAAAAGAATTTCGGCGAGTCAGCTGGCCTGATCGACAACGTCAGCGGAGAACCTGCCTTCACCTTCACTCTGAGCAACCCACGCATGAACCCGGAGTGCACAGGCTTTTGGCAGATCACCCCGAACGGGCAATACCTCTTCGTCGACGTCGAAGCCGTAACAGCGCCAAACTACGCAGAGGCGGTCACAGGCGCCGGCAACCGTAGCGTCAAGGAGATGGCTGACCGCAGTCTGAAAGCCAGCAACTGGAGAGGCGTCGGCCCGGACGGAGCCGTCCTCGGGAGCCTGATCAGCACCGCTGCGCTCAACTGCGACGAACTCAACGACGATGCGTTCCAGGAACCACTCGCTCCTGCTTCGACGTATCGCGGCACCTACGCATTCGACGTCCCCTTCGGAACCCAGAGCATCTACCTGGACATGCTTGGCAAAGACATAAGTTGGGAGTGGCGAGTTCCCGAGACCCTAATCCCTGGCGCTCCTGGCTCACCCCGCGGGTTCTGATCCGCAGAGCGCGGACGAAGAGGGTCCACCTTTCCCACCGACCAGGGCTCAGCCGCCAAGTATGAAGAGCGCTTTGTCCATGTAGCGGGGACGCCACCCGTCGCCCGTCGCGACGCTCACCCTCTCGTTCGACGTCCCTGGCACACTCGAACGCCTCAGCAGTAACTGCTCGCACCTTCCGGTCCGGCCACTCGTTAAGCTCGCGAGTCCAGGCTGTATTGAGGTTCAGCCGCTCCCACAGCAATAGCGCGCCAATGTCCGCCTTCCCGATCGAACCGTCCAGCTCGGCCCACGTCTGGACCTCGAGCAGCACCCCGTCGTAAAGCGCTTCCGCCTTCAATGCTCGGGCACCGGGCGTGGGACGCGACAAGATCAGGCGAGCCCGGAGACGCAGTCATGCCAGGAAGGTCCGAGACCACAACGTTCGGCGCACCGCCAGCAGAATTGCCAAGTTGAGGCACGCGAGCGCCGCAATGACCCCGACTGTGCGCGCCACCCTTCGACGAAGATCTCAAGAGGATGCGGCACTGCCTTAAGCCGAGAACATCCAAGTGGGAGAAGACTGGCTCGACGGGCAAGAAGGCCTTGCGCAGACCTTCACGGCCGACTACCTAGTGGGCGCGGAGGGTTTCGAACCCCCGACCGCTGGTGTGTAAAACCAGAGCTCTACCACTGAGCTACACGCCCCGATCTCCGGCGGAGTTCCGCCGGAGTCGACTCAGGACTCTAGCGCGGCGAGCGCCCTGGCCCAAGCTCCCTGGTCACGGGGCTCTCCGGGCTGGTTCTCCTCGGCGAAACGCACGATGCCGGCCTTGTCGATGACGAAGGTGCCGCGGTTCGCGAAGCCGAGCTTCTCGTTGAACACGCCGTACGCCTGCGCGACCTCACCGTGCGGCCAGAAGTCGGACAGCAGCGGGAACGTGTAGCCCTGCTCGGCGGACCAGATCTTGTGGGTGGGCGACGCACCGACCGAGACCGCGAGGATCGCGGTGTTGTCGTTCTCGAAGGTGGGCAGGTCGTCTCGCACCGCGCACAGTTCGCCCTGGCACACACCGGTGAACGCGAGCGGGTAGAACACCAGCAGCACGTTCTTCTTGCCACGGAAGCTCGACAGCGAGACTTCCTGGTTGTTCTGGTCCTTCAGGGTGAAATTGGGCGCTTCGGCGCCCACCGCGATAGCCATCGGGCAGTCGGATCCTTCGCTGGTAGTGGAACTACTGGATGAGCGAGCCGAGCTCAGCGTCGATGTGAGCGGAGCTTAGCGCTTCTGACGGGCAGCCTTCGGCTGCACCAGCCGGCTGCCGGTCCAGTCGCCGAGGTTGGCGGCGGACGTCTGGGTGAGACCGGCGGTGGTCGCCGATTCGGCGATCTCGCTGGGCTCGACGTGGTCGGGGCGGCCGGTCTTCGGCGTCAGTACCCACACGACCCCTTCGTCCGACAGCGGGCTGATCACGTCCATCAGTGTGTCGACGAGATCACCGTCGCTCTCGCGCCACCACAACAGGACGACGTCGACGACCTCGTCGGAGTCCTCGTCGAGCAGTTCGGACCCGGTTACCTCTTCGATGGCGACGCGGATCTCGTCGTCCACGTCCTCGTCCCATCCGAGTTCCTGAACCACGTGGTCGTGGGTGATACCGAGCTTCTGAACGTAGTTCTTGGCGTCCGCCGCGGCGACCACGGTGGTTCCCTCCTTCTGGTTGCCGGCGCCCGGTTGCCCGGACGCCGGTGTGACGACGATTGCATCGATTGGTCAAAGCGAACATCGTTCGACCGCTCAGCGCAAGCCGAATCGCAACGAAAGACCCGAGTTTCTTTCCCCACGCTACTCCGCACGGACACCGCCCGTCCGGTTCGGGTGATTCGCCCTTCTCGTCCGCACTGGGAGGAACAGGACCACCGGCCGCTGCCCCGCACGCCCGAATGGGGGAAGATGAGGGGTGCATCATGTTCAGATGTCGATGAGTCGGCTCCCACAAGAGCCGATCAACGGAGTGGGCGCCACACCTGCGCGCCCCACCACGATGAGGAGCAGACGTTGACAGACCTGATCCACGGACCTCAATCCCTAGACGGCGCCGACACACCGGGCGCCAAGGGATCGGGGCCCTCGCCGAGTTCGACTGGACCGGCCACCGACAGCCGCGTTCGCGTCATTCGCGAGGGTGTGGCCTCCTACCTCCCGGACATCGATCCGACCGAGACCGCCGAGTGGCTCGAATCGTTCGACGGCATGCTCGAAGCCGCCGGCCCCACCCGCGCCCGTTACCTGATGCTGCGCCTGCTCGAGCGCGCCGGCGAGCGCCACGTATCGATCCCCGCGTTGACCTCCACCGACTACGTCAACACCATTCCCACCGAGAGCGAACCGTGGTTCCCCGGTGACGAAGAGGTCGAGCGCCGTTTCCGTGCGTACATCCGCTGGAACGCCGCGATCATGGTCACCCGCGCGCAGCGGCCGGGCATCGGCGTCGGCGGTCACATCTCCACCTACGCGTCCTCCGCCGCGCTCTACGAGGTCGGTTTCAACCACTTCTTCCGCGGCAAGGACCATCCGGGCGGCGGCGACCAGGTGTTCATCCAGGGCCACGCCTCCCCCGGCATCTACGCTCGCGCCTTCCTCGAGGGCCGCATCTCACCCGAGCGGATGGACGGATTCCGTCAGGAACACAGCCACGCGTCGCTGGGCGGCGGCCTGCCGTCGTACCCGCACCCTCGGTTGTTCCCGGAGTTCTGGGAGTTCCCCACGGTCTCGATGGGCCTCGGCCCGATGAACGCGATCTACCAGGCTCGATTCAACCACTACCTGCACGACCGCGGCATCAAGGACACCTCCGACCAGCACGTGTGGGCGTTCCTCGGCGACGGCGAGATGGACGAGCCGGAATCGCGCGGTCTCGCCCACGTCGCCGCGACCGAGGGCCTGGACAACCTGACCTTCGTCGTCAACTGCAACCTGCAGCGCCTGGACGGGCCGGTGCGCGGTAACGGCAAGATCATCCAGGAGCTGGAGTCGTTCTTCCGCGGCGCCGGCTGGAACGTCATCAAGGTCGTGTGGGGACGCGAGTGGGACGCGCTGCTCCACGCCGACAAGGACGGCGCGCTGGTCAACCTGATGAACGTCACCCCGGACGGTGACTACCAGACGTACAAGGCCAACGACGGCGCCTTCGTCCGTGAGCACTTCTTCGGCCGCGACCCGCGCACGAAGGAGCTGGTCAAGGACCTGACGGATCAGGAGATCTGGAACCTCAAGCGCGGCGGCCACGACTACCGCAAGATCTACGCCGCCTACAAGATGGCGATGGAGCACAAGGGTCAGCCGACGGTGATCCTGGCGCACACCATCAAGGGCTACACCCTCGGCAAGCACTTCGAGGGTCGCAACGCCACGCACCAGATGAAGAAGCTGACGCTCGAGGACCTCAAGTACTTCCGGGACCTGCAGCGCATCCCGATCTCCGACGCCGAACTCGAGGCGAACCCGAAGATGCCGCCGTACTACCACCCCGGCTTCGAGTCCCCCGAGATCCAGTACATGCTGGACCGGCGCCGCCAGCTGGGCGGGTTCCTGCCCGAGCGCCGCACCTCCGCGGCACCGCTGAAGCTGCCCGAGGCCAAGACCTACGACGTGGTGCGCAAGGGCTCGGGCAAGCAGCAGGTCGCCACCACCATGGCGCTCGTGCGTGTGCTCAAGGAACTGTTGCGCGACAAGGAGATCGGTCCGCGCATCGTGCCGATCATCCCCGACGAGGCCCGCACGTTCGGTATGGACTCGTGGTTCCCGTCGCTGAAGATCTACAACCGCAACGGCCAGCTGTACACGTCGGTGGATGCCGAACTCATGCTCGCCTACAAGGAGAGCGCGGTCGGCCAGATCCTGCACGAGGGCATCAACGAGGCCGGCTCGACCGCCTCGTTCACCGCGGTGGGCACGTCGTACGCCACCCACGGCGAACCGATGATCCCGGTGTACATCTTCTACTCGATGTTCGGGTTCCAGCGCACCGGCGACGGCCTGTGGGCCGCGGCCGACCAGATGGCCCGCGGCTTCGTGCTCGGCGCGACCGCCGGTCGGACCACGCTGACCGGTGAGGGTCTGCAGCACGCCGACGGCCACTCGCTGCTGCTCGCGTCCACCAACCCGGCGGCGGTCACCTACGATCCGGCGTTCTCCTACGAGATCGCCCACATCGTGCGCGACGGTCTGCGCCGCATGTACGGCGGAACCCCTGGCGTCGACGGGTTCGGTGGGGAGGACGTCTTCTACTACATCACCCTCTACAACGAGCCGTACGTGCAGCCGGCCGAGCCCGCGAACCTCGACGTCGACGGGCTGCTCAAGGGCATGTACCTGTACCGGACCGGTGCGGCATCCGGCCCGAAGGCGCAGATCCTCGCATCGGGTGTGCTCATGCCGGAGGCGCTGCGCGCCCAGGAGTTGCTCGCCGAGGAGTGGGGTGTGTCCGCGGACGTGTGGTCGGTGACGTCGTGGGGCGAACTGCGTCGCGACGGCATCGAGTGCGACCGCAAGGCGCTGCTCGATCCGGGTGCCGAGGCCCCGGTCCCCTACGTCGCGCGGGTGCTGTCCGATGCGGCCGGCCCGTTCGTCGCGGTGTCCGACTGGATGCGGGCGGTTCCGGACCAGATCCGGCAGTGGGTGCCCGGTGACTACACGGTGCTCGGCGCCGACGGCTTCGGATTCTCCGACACCCGTCCCGCCGCGCGCCGCGTGTTCAACATCGACGCCGAATCGACGGTCGTCGCGGTGCTCGCCGCGCTCGGCCGCGAGGGTGCCGTCGATCGGGCGCGGGCCGTCGAGGCCGCCGCGAAGTACAAGATCGACGACGTCACGGCCGCGCCGGAGCAGACGTCGGATCCGGGCGTGGCCTGATCCGGCCCGTCCTGCAACGGGCGATCGGCCGCGGGCGTAGTTTCGTCCCATGGTCGAGGATTCCGCGTCACCGCGGTTGACACGTGCACCGGGCGCTCCCACGGGGCGCCCGGTGCCGCCGGCGCGTCCGGAACGTGCCCCGTTGCCCGACGCGCTGCTGCGGCGCGTCAAGCAGTTCTCCGGCCGACTGTCCACCGAGGCCGTGCACGTGATGCAGGAGCAGTTGCCGTTCTTCGCCGACCTCGACGCCTCGCAGCGGGCGACCGTGCAGCTGGTCATCCAGTCGTCGGTCGTCGATTTCATCGAGTGGGTGCGCGACCCGGAAAGCGACATCCGTTTCAGCACCGACGCCTACCAGGTGATCCCGCAGGACCTGGCGCGGCGGCTGACGTTGCGGCAGACCGTCGACATGGTGCGGGCCGCGATGGAGTTCTTCGAGCAGTGGCTGCCGGCGCTCGCCCGCAACGAGCAGCAGCTGGTGGCCCTGACCGAGGCGATCCTGCGGTACGGCCGCGAGCTGGGGTTCGCGGCGGCGTCGGTGTACGCGAGTGCCGCCGAGTCGCGCGGCGCGTGGGACACACGGCTCGAGGCGCTGGTCGTCGACGCCGTGGTGCGCGGCGACACCGGTGCGGACATGCAGTCGCGCGCGGCGACCCTGAACTGGGACGCGACCGCCCCCGCGACGGTGATCGTGGGAACTCCCCCGCCGGACGAGAACGTGTCGGTGGTGACGACGGTGCACACCATCGCGCAGCAGCACGGTCGCGCGGCACTGGCGGTCGTGCAGGGTGAGCGGCTCGTGATGGTGGTCAGCGGGATATTGCACGGCACGCCGGAGGCGGCGGCGTTCCGTGACGAATTGATGCGCGCATTCTCGGACGATGCGGTCGTCATCGGTCCGACCACCCCGACGCTGGGATCGGCGCACGTCTCGGCCGTCGAGGCGATGGCCGCGATGGAGGCGGTGGCGGGATGGCCCGGCGCTCCACGCCCGGTGCACGCGGCGGAGTTGCTGCCCGAACGTGCCCTGCTGGGCGACGCGGCGGCGATCGAGGCACTCGAGGACTACATCGTCGGTCCCTTGGCGGCGGCCGGTCCGGCGCTGTCGAACACGCTCGACGCATATCTCGACAGTGGGGGTGCTGTCGAGACCTGCGCACGAAAGCTGTTTGTTCATCCAAATACTGTCCGGTACCGGTTGAAGCGAATCACAGAAGTGACCGGCCGGGACCCCACGAATCCCCGTGATGCATACGTTCTCCGAATCGCCGCAACAGTGGGTCGTTTGGCTCGAAGCCATAACAAACTCCGAACTCAGTCACCACCGGTCACACGATTCACATTTCGCGATTCGGGCACGTAACACACACAGCCGGTCGATCGATAGTCACGGTCGACTTGGGCTTTTGTGGAAACCCTACAAATCCCTGCTCGAGACTTCATCCCAGCCGACATCTCGAGGAGGCCTCCGCAGGGTGTTCCCTGATCTTCGTGATTTCGCTGCTCGCCCCCGGTCAGGGGTCCCAGACACCCGGCATGCTCGCCCCTTGGTTGGAGCAGCCCGGCGCCCGCGATCGCATCCAGGTTTGGTCGAAGGCCGCCGGGCTCGACCTCGAACGCCTCGGCACCACCGCCACCGCCGAGGAGATCACGGACACGGCGGTCACCCAGCCCCTCGTCGTCGCCACGGCGCTGCTCGCCTTCGAGGAACTCGACGCCCGCGGCCTCGTCCCGGCCGACGTGGTCGTCGCAGGGCACTCGGTCGGTGAACTCGCTGCGGCCGCGATCGCCGGCGTCATCACCGCCGACGAAGCCGTCTCGCTCGCTGCGATCCGCGGTGCCGAGATGGCCCAGGCCTGCGCCGTCGAGCCGACCGGCATGTCCGCGGTCCTCGGTGGCGCGGAGGACGAGGTCCTCGCCCGGCTCGCCGAGCTGGACCTGGCCCCGGCCAACGTGAACGCCGCCGGACAGATCGTTGCCGCCGGCCGAATCTCGGCGCTCGAGGAACTGGCCGCGAACCCGCCCGAGAAAGCACGGATCCGGCAACTGCCGGTCGCCGGCGCCTTCCACACCCGATTCATGGCGCCCGCCCAGGAGGCGGTCGCCGACGCCGCGGCGAAGATCGTTCCCAGCGAACCGACCCGCACCCTGCTGTCCAACTTCGACGGCGCCCCCGTTGCGTCCGGAGCGGACGCACTTTCCAAGCTGGCCGCACAGGTGACCCGGCCTGTGCGGTGGGACCTGTGCACCGCGCATCTGCGCACCGCCCAGGTCTCGGCCGTCGTGGAACTCCCCCCGGCGGGCACCCTGGTGGGTATTGCCAAGCGCGAGATGCGCGGCACCCCCACCCTGGCGCTCAAGTCCGCGGACGATTTCACGGCACTGGCCGAATTGCCCGGACTCGGATAGTTTGCTGCGCGCGCGTCGCGCAGCAAACACGGGTACGCCCGATCCGGGTACCCGGGCCCGGCCGGAAACATCCGGCCGGAAATTCAGACCCCATCACTGAAACACACGAAGGGAGCCACGACGTGGCCACCAGCCAGGAAGAAATCATCGCCGGTCTCGCGGAGATCATCGAAGAGGTCACCGGTATTGAGCCCTCCGAGGTGACCATCGAGAAGTCCTTCGTCGACGATCTCGACATCGACTCCCTCTCCATGGTCGAGATCGCCGTCCAGACCGAGGACAAGTACGGCGTCAAGGTTCCGGACGAGGACCTCGCGAACCTCCGCACCGTGGGTGACATCGTCGCCTACATCCAGAAGCTCGAGGCCGAGGGCGTTCAGATCTCGAACGACAACGAGTGAGCCCGACCGTGACTTCCGCCTCTCCTACGTTGCGCAACGTCGTCGTCACCAGCCTTGCGGCCACGACGTCGATCGCCGGTGATGTGGATGCCACGTGGAAGGGACTCCTCGCCGGGGAAAGCGGCATCGGCACACTCACCGGCGGATTCGTCGAAGAGTTCGACCTCCCGGTCCGCATCGGCGGAACCCTGAAGGTCAGCCCCGACGAAGGACTCTCCCGCGTCGAGATCCGCCGCATGAGCTACGTCGAACGGCTCGCGCTGACCCTCGCACGCACGGTGTGGACGAACGCCGGCAGCCCGGAGGTCGACCACGAGCGGCTCGGTGTCGTCATCGGTACCGGTCTCGGCGGTGGGGAATCCCTCATCGACGCCGTCGACAAGCTGCGCGAAGGCGGATACCGCAAGGTGTCGCCGTTCGCGGTGCAGATGGTCATGCCGAACGGCCCGTCGGCCACCGTCGGTCTCGAACTCGGCGCCCGCGCCGGGGTCATCACGCCGGTCTCGGCGTGCTCGTCGGGTTCCGAAGCGATCGCCCACGCGTACCGGATGATCGCGCTCGGTGACGCCGACATCATCGTCACGGGTGGTGTCGAGGGTCAGCTCGATGCGGTTGCCACCGCCAGCTTCGCGATGATGCGCGCGCTGAGCACCCGCAACGACGACCCGAAGGGTGCGTCCCGCCCCTTCGACAAGGACCGCGACGGTTTCGTCTTCGGCGAGGCGGGCGCAATGCTCGTCCTCGAATCGGAGGAACACGCCAAGGCACGTGGCGCGACGATCCACGCCCGCGTCCTGGGCGCAGGAATCACCTCGGACGGGTACCACATCGTGGCCCCCGATCCCGAGGGAACGGGTGCTGCCCGTGCCATGACCCGGGCGATCCAGACCGCCGGACTCACCAAGTCCGACATCGCCCACGTCAACGCACACGCAACGGCCACCCCGATCGGCGACATCGCCGAAGCGAAGGCAATCGGTGCGGCCGTGGGCAAGCACGCCGCGATCTACGCACCGAAGTCCGCGCTCGGACATTCGATCGGTGCGGTCGGTGCCCTCGAGGCAGTACTGACGGTCCTGAGCCTGCGGGACGGAGTCATTCCGCCCACGCTCAACCTCGAGAATCAGGATCCAGAAATCGATCTCGACGTGGTCAAGGGCGAACCGCGTTACGGCAACTTCGATTTCGCGCTGAACAACTCGTTCGGATTCGGTGGGCACAACGTGGCGCTCGCGTTCGGCCGGGCCTGACCCGTCCGACGCCCGCTCGATGTTCGTGGTGGAGGTCCCATCCCCTCTCGGCACCTCCACCACGAACACCCCACCACCCGCCTTCCCGAGGAGCACCGATGACCATCCTGGATCCTGCCGACACTCGGAACACCGCGGTGGACCCTCGAGACCCGCTCGCGCGGCTCGAGAATCTGTTCGACGCCGGCACCACCGAAACGCTGCATCCGCGTGACAAGTCGGGCGTTCTCGCCGCGATCGGCTACATCGACGGCATCCGCACCGTCGCCTACTGCTCCGACGCCACCGTCATGGGTGGCGCCATGGGTGTCGAGGGCTGCAAGCACATCGTCGCCGCGATCGACACCGCCATCGAACGCGACCTGCCGGTCGTCGGCCTCTGGCACTCCGGGGGCGCTCGGCTCGCCGAGGGAGTCGAGGCCCTGCACGCCGTCGGCCTCGTGTTCGAGGCCATGGTCCGCGCGTCCGGCCGGGTCCCCCAGATCTCCGTCGTACTCGGTTTCGCCGCCGGAGGCGCCGCCTACGGCCCCGCCCTCACCGACATCGTCATCATGGCGCCGGAAGCACGCGTCTTCGTGACCGGGCCCGACGTGGTGCGCAGCGTCACCGGTGAACAGGTCGACATGGAATCGCTCGGTGGTCCGGACACGCACACCAAGAAGTCCGGTGTCGCGCACATCGCCGCCGAGGACGAAGAGGACGCGCTCCACCGCGCGCGGCGCCTGGTGTCGATGCTCGCCGATCAGGGCGAGTTCGACATCGAGCTCGCCGCTCGGGGCGACACCGACCTGCGGGCGCTTCTCCCCGAATCCCCGCGGCGCGCCTACGACGTGCGGCCGATCGTCCACGAACTCCTCGACAACGTCGAAGGTGAATCGAGTTTCGAAGAGCTGCAAGGCAACTGGGCACGCAGCATCGTCACCGGATTCGGCCGCCTCGGCGGTCGCACGGTCGGGGTCATCGCCAACAACCCGCTGCGGCTCGGCGGATGCCTCAACTCGGAGAGCGCCGAGAAGGCCGCTCGGTTCGTGCGCATGTGCAATGCGTTCGGTGTGCCCCTCGTCGTCGTCGTCGACGTCCCCGGCTACCTGCCGGGTGTCGGCCAGGAATGGGAGGGCGTGGTGCGCCGCGGCGCGAAGCTGCTGCACGCCTTCGCCGAAGCACGCGTGCCCCGGGTGACGCTGGTGACCCGGAAGATCTACGGCGGCGCCTACATCGCGATGAACTCGCGGGCACTCGGCGCGACCGCCGTGTTCGCGTGGCCCGAGGCCGAGGTCGCCGTGATGGGCGCCAAGGCCGCCGTCGGCATCCTCCACAAGCGCGCTCTGGCTGCCGCGCCGGACGAGGAGCGCGAAGCGCTGCACGACCGTCTCGCCGCCGAACACGAGGCGATCGCCGGTGGTGTCGGGCGGGCCATGTCCATCGGTGTCGTCGACGAACTCATCGACCCCGCCACCACCCGCAGCACTCTCACCGCGGCGCTCGCCGCCGCGGCTCCGGCACGCGGGGGACACAAGAACATTCCCCTGTAAGCCGACGCCCGCACGGCCGAAGCCCTTCCGGATCCGCGATCCGGAAGGGCTTCGGCGTATTCGTCTCGTGGAGGTTCGGTACGGGGGAACCGTGGCGGGTCAGCCCACGTTGCGACGCAGCCAGGTGACCTCGGCGCCGTCGCCGCCGCAGCGGTACGGCTCGAGCACCTCGTCCCACGCGGTCCCGAGGGCACGGTGCAGTTCGGCGGCCAGGTTGCCCGACGCCAGCAGGGCACGCAGACGGCCCTCACCGACCACCACATCCCCGTTGGCCGACGTGTTGCCGCGCCACAATCCGAGTCCGGGAGCGTAGCTGTAGCGCTCGCCGTCGACACCTTCGCTGGGATCCTCGGTGACTTCGAAACGCAGCATCTGCCACACGCGCAGGGCGTCGACGATCCTCGCGGCGGTGCCCACCGGGCCGGTCCAGTTGACGGTGGTGCGCAGCAGGCCCGGATCCGCGGGCTGGCCGATCCAGGTCGGATCGGGCCGGCTGTCGAGGGTGGCAGCCAGCGCCCACTCGATATGTGGACACACAGCAGCGGGCGAGGAGTGGATGTAGACCACTCCCGTTGTCGCATCCGCGAACTGGTTCGACGCGCGCATACACACCTCCGTGTTCGACGAGAACGTCTTCCCCAACGCCCGTCGTCCACGGCGGTCGCACCCGGCGACACTCGAAACAGTTTGCCCCTGTGACCGGTGTTTCGCTAGCGAACCGGAGAGGTTTCTGTGATCTCACCCAAAACAGCGTCGGAAAACGCGGGCCACAGGGGTTTCGCCCAGTCCCCGAAGGCGCGGTTCGTCAGCACGACGGACGCGATGCCCGGATCGGGATCGACCCAGAGGAACGTGCCCGACTGCCCGAAATGTCCGAAAGTGCGGGGCGAGTTGGCCGATCCGGTCCAATGCGGACTCTTGTGCCCCCGGATCTCGAAGCCGAGACCCCAATCGTTGGGTTTGTGCATACCGTAGCCGGGCACGAGACCGTCGAGCCCCGGGAATTGGACGGAAGTCGCGGCCGCGAACGTCTCCTCCGAGATGAGTGTCGGGGCGAGCAGTTCGGCGGCGAACAGGGACAGGTCGGCGACCGACGAGTGACCGCCGTGCCCCGCGGGCCCGGGCAGCGTGGATTCGCGCATGCCCAGCGGTTCGAAGACGGCTTCGGTCAGATAGTCCGGGAACACGATTCCGGTCTCGTCGGCGATCAGGTCGGCGAGCACCTCGAATCCGGCGCTCGAGTAGATGCGCTTGCGGCCGGGTTCGGCCTGGACCTTCTGCTCCCCGAACGCGAGGCCGGAGGCGTGGGCCAGCAGATGACGGACCGTGGATCCGGGAGGGCCCGCCGGCTGGTCGAGCTCGATCGCCCCTTCCTCGACGGCGACGAGCACCGCGTACGCAACGAGCGGCTTGGTGACCGACGCCAGCGGATAGACCTCGGCGGTCTCACCGACGGTGCCGATCACGCCGCCGTCGCGGGTCAGAACTGCGGCGGCGGCGTGATCGACCGGCCATTGGGAAACGAGCTCCAGACTGCGCACCGGTCCAGACTAGAAGACCGGTGCCAGTCCGGTTGTCACCAGTCGGCTTCGGTGTAGCGGATGACGCCGCGGATGTTCTTGCCGTCGAGCATGTCCTGGTAGCCCTCGTTGATCTGCTCGAGGCTGTAGGTGCGGGTGACCATGTCCGCGAGGTTCAACTGCCCGGACTTGTAGAGGTCCAACAGGTTCGGGATGTCGACCCGAACGTTGCAGCCGCCGAAGATGTTGCCCTTGAGCTCCTTCTGCAGCATCGCGAACAGGAACGAGTTCAGCTTGACGTCCATGTCGGACATGAAGCCCATCGCGGTGACGACGCAGGTACCGCCCTTGGCCGTGATGGTCAGCGCGGGGTCGACCAGCTCGCCCTTCATCTCACCGACGGTGATGATCGTCTTCTGGCACATCTTGCCCCAGGTGATCTCCATGATCGGGACGATGGCCTCTTCGATGGAAGCGTAGGCGTGCGTGGCACCGAACTTCAGCGCCTGCTCCCGCTTCCACGGCACCGGATCGATGGCGAAGACGTGCCGGGCACCCGAGGCGACCGCGCCCTGCAGCGCGCTCATGCCGACGCCACCGATGCCGATGACCGCGATCGAGTCGCCGGGCTTGACGTCGGCGATGTGGGTGGCCGATCCCCAACCGGTGGGCACGCCGCAGCCGACCAGCGCGGCCAGCTCGAACGGGATGTCCTTCTCGATCTTGACGACCTGGGTCTGGTTGACCGTCATGTACGGCGAGAACGTACCGAGCAGGCACATCGGGATGACGTTCTCCCCGCGGGCCTGGATGCGGTAGGTGCCGTCGGAGATCGCCTGGCCGCTGAGCAGACCGGCGCCGAGGTCGCACAGGTTCGAGTGCCCGGTCGCACACGACGGGCACCGCCCACACGACGGGATGAACGAGAGCACGACGTGGTCGCCCACCTCGAGTCCGACGACGCCTTCACCCACCTTGGTGATGACACCGGCACCCTCGTGTCCGCCCATGGCCGGGTAGCTGGGCATGGGCGTGGCACCGGTGACGATGTGATGGTCGGAGTGGCACATGCCGGCCGCTTCCATGCGGATCTGCACTTCGCCCGCAACGGGATCCCCGAGCTCGATCTCCTCGACCGACCACGGCTCGTTGACCCCCCAGAGCAGTGCACCCTTGGTCTTCATCTGACATCACCCTCCATCACATTCGGACTTCCGCACGTGACGATAACCACATTCGGTGTGAATTGGAACAGGTTCTCACTGGGCGGGCGCACAGTGGCGTCGAATGCCACCACGACCGGGCGGAGTCGCGTCGTGACGTCGACACTCGACCACCCACATCCGGTCCACGACCGCACGATCGGATAGCGTGGATCCAGTCGCGATGCCTCGCGAATCCCAGGCGGTGGAGGAACCCGTGGCCGACATTCCGGAGATCACCTTCCACGGTGCCGCGAGGACCGTGACCGGTTCGTGCATGGAAGTCACCTTCGAGGACCGACGGATACTCGTCGACTGCGGCCTGTTCCAGGGCTCGCGGAGCCTCGAGAGACTCAATCTCGAGGAGTTCCCGTTCGATCCGGACTCGGTCGACGCCGTCATCCTCACGCACGCCCACATCGACCATTGCGGGCTCCTGCCGAAACTGGTGGCCAGAGGTTTCGGAGGCCCGATCCACTGCACGGCCGCGACCGCCGACCTGCTCGAGTTCATGCTCGCCGACGCCGGCCGCATCCAGGAATTCGAGGCCGAACGCCGGAACCGGCGGCGAGACCGCGCCGGCCACGAGCCGTTCGCACCGATATACACCGAGGCCGACGCACTCGAGGCCTGGAGCCACGCCCGGCCGGTGCCGCTCGAGCAGTGGTTCGAGCCGGTTCCCGGATTCCGCGCCCGCCTGTGGAACGCAGGCCACATCCTGGGTTCGGCGTCCGTCGAACTCGAGGTGGGTGGTGTGCGGATGCTCTTCTCGGGGGATCTCGGACCGGAACACAAAGCGTTCCAGGCCGATCCGGAGGGGCCCTCACATCTGGACTACGTGGTGTGCGAGTCGACGTACGGAGGCCGGACACGACCGCGGTGCACCATCGCGGAACGCCGGGCCGTACTCGAGGACGAGATCAACCGCGCACTCGGCCGCGGCGGCAACCTGGTGATCCCCTCGTTCGCTCTCGAACGGACCCAGGAACTACTCCTCGACATCGCCCACCTCGTCGACGACAACCGCGTCGCACAGGTACCGGTGTTCGTCGATTCACCGCTGGCGATTCGTGCCACCAACGTGTTCGCCCGGTACACCGAGGAACTCGAGGATCTGGACGGCCGGAACATCTTCCGCCACCCCGCATTCGAGTACACGCAGGACGCCGAGGAGTCGATGCGCATCGACACCTTCAACAGTGCGATCATCATCGCCGCGTCCGGCATGTGCGAGGCGGGGCGGATCCGCCACCATCTCCGCAACAATCTCTGTCGCCACGACTCGACGGTGCTGTTCGTCGGCTTCCAGGCGCAGGGCTCGCTCGGCCGCATCATCCTGGACGGCGCCGAGCGCGTGCGCATCTCCGGGTCCGACGTCGACGTGCGGGCACAGATCCGGCGGATCGACACCTACTCCGCGCACGCCGACCACAACGAACTGGTCGAGTGGCTCCGCGACCGCACACCCGTCACCGGGGCGGTGTTCCTCGACCACGGCGAACCAGAGGCCGTGGCAGCTCTCGCCGGCGCCGCGCAGGAACTCGATTCGACACTCACCGTGGTCGCGCCGGACCTCGGAGCGCGGTACCGCCTGCACGCCGGCGGCCCGGCCGAACCGCTCGGCACCGCCGAGCCGCGCGCATACACGACCGGACGGGACTGGCAGAACGAATACGCCGCCTTCGCCGTGGATCTGCGCGAGAAGTTGTTGCGGATCGAAGACCGTCGCGCGAGGGAACAGGCGATCGCCGACATGAACGCCGTGCTCGAGAGCTACAGCTCCGGGGCGCGGCCGAAACCCGTGGCCGAGTCGCGAATCCGTGACGACACGCCGCGACACAAACGCCGCAAGCGGGCCACGCGGCGGCGCCGCATGCGCTTCTGATTCCTCGAGCCTCTTCCTCGAGTCCTGCGACCGACCGGCCGTAATCCCCGGCTGTACGCCCCTCCGTCACACGCGGCCGTGTGAATATCGTGCTCTCGTTGTCGAGAACATCATTTCCGTCTAACGTAATCAGCATGCCTGAATGCGACAACAAGCTGTCGCGACGGCACCGGACAACGGAGGACGTGCTCATGACAACGAAGGCGCTCGCGCCCGACGTTTCGACCTGGCCCGCGGAGGATCCGCAGCTCATCGGCAGCCGCTGCGACGACTGCTCCGCGACGACGTGGCCGCGGCAGCCGCGTTGCCCGCGCTGTAGCGGCGCGAACATCTCGGATCTGCTGCTCCCCCGGCGCGGCACGCTGGTGGCCTGGACGACGCAGGGATTCGTCCCGAAGCAGCCGTACGCGGGCAACGAAACGGCGGCCACGTTCAAGCCGTTCGTCTTCGGACTGGTCCAGCTCGGCGACGTCGTGCGCGTCGAGGCGCGAGTGACCGAGACCGACCCGGCCAAGCTGCAGCCCGGCATGGAGCTCGAGCTCACGTTCGTTCCGTTCTACACCGACGAGGACGGAACCGAGATCGTCACGTGGGCGTTCGCGCCGATCTGATCCGTACACACCTGATCGAGGAGTCCTTGAAACTATGAACGACGTTGCCATCATCGGTGTGGGCCTTCACCCGTTCGGCAGATTCGGCACCAGGTCGGCCATCGAGATGGCGGCCGACGCGATCCAGCTCGCACTCGAGGATTCGGGTGTCGCGTGGAAAGACATCCAGTTCGGCATCGGCGGCAGCTACGAGGTCGACAACACCGACTCGGTGACGCGGCTGGTGGGCCTGACCGGCATTCCCTTCACCAACGTGTTCAATGCCTGCGCCACGTCGGCCAGCGCGATCGAGCAGACCGCCGACGGTATCCGTTCCGGCAAGTACGACATCGGCATCGCCGTCGGCACCGACAAGCATCCGCGCGGCGCGTTCACCGCCGATCCCGCGATGCTCGGCCTGCCCGCCTGGTATGCCGAGAACGGCCAGTTCGTCACCACCAAGTTCTTCGGCATGAAGGCCAACCGGTACTGCATCGACCACAACATCTCGCACGAGACGCTGGCCCGGGTCGCGGCGAAGAACTACCGCAACGGTGGCCTGAATCCGAAGGCCTTCCGCCGCACCGAGTTCAGCCTGGAGGAGATTCTCGAGTCGCCGATGCTGAACTACCCGCTGACCGCCAAGATGTTCTGCGCTCCCGACGAGGGTGCCGCCGCGGTCATCATGTGCCGCGGCGACCTGGTCTCGAAGTACACCTCGAACAAGCCGGTCTTCCTGCGCTCCACTGCCATTCGCACCCGCACGTACGGCGCCTACGAGGTGCACGCGACCTGGGCCGCTCTCGAGGAGGACGTCTCCCCGACGGTGTACGCGGCGAAGGCTGCGTACGAGGCCGCCGGCATCGGCCCCGAGGACGTCGACGTCGCGCAGCTCCAGGACACCGACGCCGGCGCCGAGGTCATCCACATGGCCGAGACGGGGCTGTGCGCGGACGGTGACCAGGAGAAGCTGCTCGCCGAGGGTGCCACCGAGATCGGCGGCTCGATGCCCGTGAACACCGACGGTGGTCTCATCGCCAACGGCGAACCGATCGGTGCGTCCGGTATCCGCCAGGTTCACGAGCTGGTGCTGCAGTTGCGCGGACAGGCCGGCGACCGTCAGGTGCCGAACAACCCGCGGGTCGGCCTCGCGCAGGTCTACGGCGCGCCGGGAACGGCGGCGGCGTCGATCCTGTCCCTCTGAGTCACCCGCCGGCGCCGGTTCCCGGGTTCCCGTCTCGTTCGAGGCGGAGAACCCGGGGCTGGGCGGCGTCGCCGGTTCTACGGCCGGTCGGTGTCCAGAACGATCCGAGCCACCACCGCCCGGTGGTCCGCACCCGGTATGTCCACGGCCGTCACCTCCGTCGCCCGTCCCCCCGCGACGAGAACGTGGTCGATGCCGACCACCGGCGGGAGCCGCTTGTCGGTCGGGTAGGTGACCAGGTTCCCGGCACCCACCTGTTCGCCGGCATCACCGAAACGTCCGGACAGCAACGCGCGGAACTGCGCATGGTCGAAGGTCGCGTTGAAGTCGGCGCCCACGATCGCCGGCAGCGTCACGGGTGTTCGCTCGAGGATGTCCCGCAGGCGGGACAGCTCGTCGGCCCACACGTGTGTACCGAAGACCGGCGGCACGGGATGGAAGGCGTACACCGCGACCGGTCCGACACCGGGAACCTCGGCGGTCGCCGAGAGCTGGCTCATCACGAACCCGTCGTATTCGACGGCGTCGGACAGCGGGTAGGTACTCCAGATTCCGGTTCCGTTCGCGCCCGCGGCGGGCGAGACATACCGGTGCGGCAGGAGCTCGTCGAGACCTTCCCGGCTCAACGCATCGACTGCCTCGGGTGACAGCTCGTCGACGGTGAGGATCCCGACGTTCCGTTCGCGGACCTCGGCCACCACGGCGGCAGGGTCGGCTCCTCCGAAGAGAATGTTCGTCTGCATCACCTGCACGGCAACGCCGTCGACCGCGGTCGCGCTCCCGACGTGCAGCGGCGCCTGGGTCACGACCGCACCGGCCACCACGAGCCCCGCGACCGCCCCGGCGATCCAGCGTCGGAGTGCTACGAATGCGACCGCCCCGACGACCGCGCCGGCCATCGGATACAGCGCTCCCGACGCTGCGAGCACGAGCACACGCGACGATGACGGACTGAGATGCAGGGCCACCCCGATCGCACCGATCGCCGTCGCGATCCACGCGAGAACCGCGATCGCAGGCCGCACCCACTTCGTCGTCACGCCGACCAGACAACCACGGCGACGCGATCACGGCGACGTGAGTCCGGGCGACAGTCATGACTTTGCGCGCGCCGCCGCGACCCGTGGCGCGAGCCGCATGATGTCGACGACGAAGGTGCTCACCGAGTCGCTCACCTCCTGTCCGAGCGGGGTGAGCTCGTACTCCACGTGGGACGGGATGGTGCTCAGCACCCGCCGTTCCGCCAGCCCGTCGCGTACGAAGTCCCGCAGCGTCCCCGCCAACCGGCGATCACTGATTCCGCGGACGGCCCGCTTGATCTCGCTGTATCGGCACGGTCCGCTGCGCAGCGCGGTCAGGACCAGGATCGACCACGCTCCCCCGATGGTGTCCAGCGCCGACCGAACCGACGACTCGCCGCACAGCACGTCGTCGACGGTCAGACTGCGGGCCCCACCCGGACGACTCGCGACAGCCGCTGCCGCCGCCGCGGCAATGGCAGCGTATTCGGCGTCCGATCGTGGGACCTTGCTGCTCGTTGTGGCCACAATTCCACTATAACCGCAGTAAAATCCACATTCGGAATGAATGTACCTTCGGTTCGGTTGTAGTGGGCACAAGCTCGGCACCACATGGACGGAGTGTTCTCATGACGACCCAGCGCTCTCACGGCTCCCACACCACCGGCAGCGTCTTCCGGCTCGGCCGCCCCTGGCAGGCGCTCGACCCCTTCCTGTTCGCGACGCACCACGTCGACCACTACCCTGCCGGAACGGCGAATCTCGGCCCGGCGTCGGTGGCCGGCCACGATCTCGGCAGCGACTTCGACAACCCCGCGGGCTGGAGCATGTATCACGGTCGGACGGTGCCCGGTTTTCCCGCGCATCCGCACCGTGGCTTCGAGACGATCACCATTGTCGAACGCGGCTACGTCGACCACGCCGACTCGACCGGCGCGACCGCGCGTTACGGGCAGGGCGACGTGCAGTGGCTGACCGCCGGCAACGGCGTCTCGCATTCGGAGATGTTCCCGTTGCTCGAACAGGACGCCGACAATCCGTTCGAGCTGTTCCAGATCTGGCTGAATCTGCCCGCCACCGGCAAGGCCGCGTCGCCCGAGTTCACGATGCAGTGGAACGAGGACATCCCGGTCGTGGCGGTCCGCGGCCCGGTGGGCGGCACGGCCACGATCAAGGTGATCGCGGGACGCTACGGCGACGCCGAACCCGTTGCCCCGCCGGTGAATTCATGGGCATCGAATCCGCGATCGGACATCGCGGTGTGGTTGATCGACCTCGAACCCCACGCGCGGGTGGAACTTCCGGCGCCCGCGACCGCCGACACCCGCCGGGTGCTGTACGTCTACGGCGACGCCTCGCGTGCAATCATCGAAGGCCTCGACGTGGCCGCAGGAGAGGGCTTCGCCCAGTCCGCTCAGAGGCCGACCGTGGTGGAGACCGGTGACGGGCCCGCGAAGATCCTCCTGCTGCAGGGGGTTCCGATCGGCGAACCCGTCGCCCAGCACGGCCCGTTCGTGATGAACACGACCGCCGAACTCCAGCAGGCGTACGACGACTATCGCCGCACCGAGTTCGGTGGGTGGCCGTGGGATCGCGTGGACGTCGTACACGATCGCGAAACCGGGCGGTTTGCACGGCATTCCGACGGCCCGGTGAGCACTCCTCACGCCACCGAGGCGCCGACCAGCCGGTAGCCGGCGCCGACGCTGATGTCGATCAGGTGCCGGGCAGCGGATGGTGTGGTCCCAGGTCGCCGGCTGGACCTGGGACCGTCGCCGAGCCCACTGGTCGAAGCCCGCATCTTCTGGATCGACCACTATTGACAATGACAGTTGTCAGTCGGAAGGTGGGTCTCGTGACGATCCCGGCCTACGCACCGACCCGCTACATGCGCGACCGCGCGCACGCCGCGCGCATCACCGCGCCCCTGCGTCCGTTCGCGTGGCCGAATCCCGATGCCGACCCGGAGGAGGCCGACCGGCTCCGACGGGCACTGCTCGAGCGGGACGAACCGAGCGCGGCGCTGGTCCGGGCGATGCGCGAGGACCGCACTGTCACGATGGCCCAGTTCCGGCAGGCACTCCACCACGGCATCGACTCCGTGCCCGACGCCCCGCGACCCCTGCGTGACTACTTCGCGCTCCTCGAGGACACACCGGACTGGGTCGACCGCGACAGGATCGCCCTCGGCGCACGGACCCTGCGCCGGGTCGGCACCGACGCAGCGGACGTCCTCGCCTACGGATCTCTCCTGGGCGGGTACAACAACTCCGGTCCGCTGCCGATCCTCACGGGATCGGGCAAGCTCACCGGCGACCGGACACTGCGGCGCATCGCCGAGACCGGGGCGTGGTGGTACGGCTGCACCGAGGACGGCGGGCTCGAGCGCTTCGGCGACGGGTTCATCCTGTCCGTCCACGTCCGGCTCATGCACGCCTTCGTGAACTACCACCACGAGCGCGAAACGGATTGGGACACGGTCGAACGTGGACTTCCCATCAATCAGTTCGACCAAGCCGGCACCCTGGGTCTGTTCTCCATCACGTTCCTGCTCCACACGCGGGTACTCGGTGTGCGCTACACCCGTCGGGAGGCCGAGGCCGTCCTCCACCTGTGGTGTTACGTCGGCTGGCTGATGGGTGTCGACGAGCACTGGCTGCAGTTCGACCTACGCAAGGGACTGCGCATGATGTATCACATCGGCTCGGCGTCGCCCGCCGCGGACGAGCACAGCCTCCTGCTCGCGGCGTCGCTGGTCGATCTGCCTCTCACCTCCACCGAAAGCGGGTTCGGCCCGCTGCGCCGACGCTACGAGTACGAGCGCGGGCTCTCGCTCGCGACCATTCTGCTCGGTCCCGCCGCGGTCCGGGCACTGAATGTCCCGATACGTCCGCCGTGGTACCCGGCTGCCCGACTCGCGGTGAACGTGGCCAAGCACCACGTGATCGGTCGCGTGCCGGCCGGGAAGCGCTGGTTGCAGCGGCTCGGCGAGCGTCGCCTCGCAGAGAATCGGCAGCGGATCCTCGGCGGTGAGATCACCACCGTCGCGCCGATCCCTGCATGATTCTTGCGCCACCGGTGATTTCGTGCCATCCTCGACAACCATGACAACAGGAAAGGCGGCCTCCGCCCCCGTCGCATGATCCCCGCCGTCCGAGAACTGCGCGATCATTGGCTCGCGCACGGACTGAGCACTCGACCCGCCGATCGTTCCGTCGCGGAATGCGCAGTTGCGGAACTCTATCGGCGTTCCGGTTTCGATCCACCCGAATTCGTGTGGGCGCCGTCACCGGCCGCTGCATCGACATTCATTGCGCACCAGTCGATCCCGGGACCATCCTCGGCGCTCGACGACACTCATCCGTCCGTGCGCATCGCGTCGCTGTTGTCGGGCGGGCGCAGGCGGATGGACGAGCGGATCCGGCGGCGCTATCCGTCGTCACGATTCGGAGCGTCTCCGAATCCGGAGCAGGTCATCCGGAGGATGATCTGGAATTCGTTGCGTACTACGCTTTTCGACGGAGTGGCCACCGCGATCCGGCGAACACTTCCCCAGCCCCTGAGCACCGTGAGCTGGTACGGGCAGCAGGAAGCGCACCGGGTCGGATACTACGACGCGATCCGGCAATGCGGTCTCGTCGGTTTCGGAGCACTCGACAGTGAACTTCTCGACGCACAGGCCGCACTGGCCGGCGCTACCGGATGGTGGTGGGCGTTCGAGCGGGTGTGCGTGATGGCCGAACGCCCCTGCGAACTGCACACCGAGCCGTCGCCCGGCGGTTCCGAGGACGAACGACGCCTCCACCACCCGAACAGGGCAGCGATCGAATATCCGGACGGAACAAGATCTTTCGTCCATCACGGCACCATCGTTCCGGAATGGGTTGTGCTCGATCCGACGGCCGAGCGCATCGGACGCGAACGCAACGTCGAGATCCGGCGGTGCGCGATCGAGCGTATCGGGTGGGACGCCTACATCGAGGAGGCAGCGCTCACCCTCGTGGACCGCACCGGGGATCCCGGCAATCCCGGCTGCCTGCTCGAGTTGTACGACAGCCCTGGCGGCTGGGGCGCACCGGGACGAATCCTGCTCGCCGTCAATGGATCTCTCGAACGCGACGGCACTCGCCGACGCTACGGACTGCCCGTTCCCGCGTGGGCTCCGTCCGCCCTCGATGCCGCCGGATGGACCTACGGCATCAGCGGTTCCGACTATGCCCGGCTGGTACGCCGGACCTGACATCCCCGAGGTGAATTCCATGAATGCTCTTCACACCCTGTCCGACATCACTGCCTGGAGCGGCATCGACGTGCTCGAGCACCTCGATCGCGAGGTGTCCGTGCCGGTCGTCGACGGACCGCAGGCACAGGGCGATCTCATCGTCGTCCCGCACTCGATGCTCACCGGCGTGGTGACACGCCAACCGTGGACCCGGACCGTTCCGGTTCCCGCGTCCGGGATCGAGTTGCTGCGCAGCGCCGCCGGAGGCAATCCGCATTCGCTCGTCGCGGACGAGGACGCGTGCACGTGGACCGCGCCGGTTGCCGATCCCCGGGGTCTCGCGCTCGGGATCGTCGAAGTGACCGGTGTCGCGTACCTCGTCCACCCCGAGCACGGCGCCACGGGCATCGCACCGGGCCGCTACGTCATCAGCCGGCAACGCGAGCGCGGTACCGGCCTCTACGGTGCGGCCCGGCTCGTCGCGGACTGACGCGGTCGACTCGACCCGGAGAGTTGGCCCCGTGACGCGAACGCGCCGTCACCCTCGAAGGCACGATCCGCGAAGCGTTCGCCGATGAGCCGGTGTGTTTCGGCGTCGGGGTGGAGCCGGCCCGGCAGCGGCAACACCGCATGATCGGCTTCCCCATAGAGATCGGTTCCGTCGAGGTAGTAAATGTTCGGGTCGTCCTCTGCACGCTGCGCGACGATGCGCGCCAGATCCTCGCGGATCGTCGTGAGCGTCAGCTTCCCGGCCGCGCGCTCGGCCGGATCCCCCGTCGCGACGAACGCCAACGTCCCGGCGGCGAGCGCTTCGGTGTCGAATGCGCCGGGCCCGGGTGTGTCCTCGTGGATCGGGCAGTGGATCGGCGAGACGACGAGCAGGGGGGCGGTCGGGTGCCCGTCCCGGATGGTGTCGAGGAAGCCGTGCACGGCCGGCCCGAACGCGCGGCGCCGCATCACATCGGAGTTGACGAGGTTGATACCGATCTTGACGCTGATCAGGTCTGCCGGGGTATCACGCATCGTGCGGGCGGTGAAGGGGTCGAGCAGCGCGCTGCCGGCGAGCCCGACGTTGATCAGCTCCACTCCCCCGCGCGCGGCGGCGAACGCGGGCCAGATTCCGGAGGGGGTGGCGGCGTTGGACCCGTGGCTGATCGAGCTGCCGTGATGCAGCCACACCGGACGACCCTCGTCCTCCACCGGCTCGACCGGTGCGTCGGTGCGCAGCGCGACCAGTTCGGTGGTCTCGTTGTGCGGCAACCAGATCTCGACCGTCTTCGGCGCGGCGGGCAGGTCGGCGAAACGCACGGTACCGACGTTCCCCGGGCGGTGCTCGACACTGCCGGTCGCCAGGTCGACGACGATGATGTTTCCGCCCTCCGCACCGGCCTGTCCGGCGAGGCGGCCGTCGACGATCAGGTCGTAGACGCCGGTCGGACGTGGCGGCGCGCCGATGTACGTCCGCCTCGTGGGGAGCGTGTCCAGCTCGACGACGGTCGCGCGGGTCCGGAAAGCCAGCCGCACTCCGGACGGCTGGGATTCGGCCATGAGCAGCTGAGGATCGTCGCACCGGCGGCGCGCCCAGCCGGGAAGCCGATGCGGGAGGAGACCGTGTTCGGTGCGCTCGAGTTCGGCGGCACCGCGGACGAGGTTCTGCGTGATCGCGGTGGTGGTCAGGTCGGTCGAGCCGGTCATGAATTCCTTGGGGTTGAAGATTCGATGTCGTGGATTACGGCGGATCAGGTCACGTCTCGAGATACGCGACTATCCCGCAGATCAGCCCGGCGAGTGCGTCGTCGAGATTCCCGTAGGTACCCAAGGTTCGCTCCGAGGTGATTCCGCGCATCGCTGCCGGAATGAGAGCCGCCACCTGCCTCAGCTTGACGGGATCGAGGCCGAGGTCGGCGAAGGACCGCTCGATAGCCTTGTCCCAATTGGGTTTCCATGAAGCCAGCTCTGCGGCGGTCTGCGGATAGTCCCGCTCGAGTTCCGCATGATCACGAGGTAGCGCAGCACGGAGAGTTTCGATCGCCAGCGATTCCGGCGTGCGCAAGCCCACCGCCATGGCTTCGATCAGGGCGGTCACCCGTTCGTGCAGCGTGCCGTCCGGTTTGATTCCCGCCGGAAGGTCGCCGCGCTTGTCGGCGGTGTAGCGGAGAACTGCGGCCCACAAGCCGTCGATATCGCCGAATTGGTACTTCACCACACCCCAGGTCGCGCCGATGTCCCGGGCGATCCGGTTGCCGGACACGGCCGCGGGGTCGCCTGTGGCCAAGGAAGCGATGGCTGCCTTGATCATGCTGTCCCGCGTCTCGATGCCGCGCTTGTTCGCACGTCGCCCGCTCACCGCCGCCTCCACCACGAACGGCGAGTCTACAGCGCTGACCAGCGGAACCACTTTCATAGAGCCCTCTTGCATATTTTCGAAGACAGTTCTACGATCTCTCACGGCCTGTGGTAGAGATCACAGATCTTCCGATGCCTTGTCCACCGTTTCGTTTCGAGTGCTGGAGGACCGCGTTGGCGAAGCCACCCTTGTGCATGGAGCCGACGGGCTGGTTCCAAGTGGCCTGGTGCAGCGAGATCGGAGTCGGCGCCGTTCGCAGGATGAAGTACTTCGGTCGCGACATGGTGGCGTGGCGATCGACTTCCGGGCAGGTCGCCGTTTTCGACGCCTACTGCGAGCATCTCGGCGCCCACCTCGGCTACGGAGGCCACGTCGAGGGCGAGAATCTCGTGTGCCCGTTCCACGGCTGGGAATGGGACCGGGCGGGCCGCAACGTCTGCATTCCCTACGAAAGCCGCCCGAACAAAGGTCGCCGGATCCGCAGCTATCCCGCCGTCGAGCGGAACGAGGCGGTATGGATCTGGTTCGACACCGAAGGCCGCGAGCCCTACTTCGAGGTCCCGGACATCTTCGAGGCGTTCGGGGACGGCAAGACCGCCGCCGACTACTACCCACCGGTGCCCGCGGCGACGTTGTATCGACAAGGGCTGGAACTACATCCGCAGTACACCCTGGAGAACGGGGTCGATTTCGCCCATTTCAAGTTCGTCCACAAGACGCCCTTCGTCCCCGAGTTCACTCGCCACGACTTCTCCGGACCCGTCTCCTACGTCGACTTCACCGTCTCCTTCGACGAGAACGTCGCCGAGGGGCAGGTCGCCAGCGGGGTGGAATCGATCAATGCCGGCTTGGGCTGCTCGATCACCAAGAGCTGGGGAATGATCGACAACCGCACGATGCCTGCGGTGACACCCGTCGACGAATCCACCTCCGACGTCCGCTTCACGGTGTGGATCGGACGCAAACCCGGCGACGACGGCCCGGAGATCACCAGGTACGGAAAGACGATGGCAGACTTCGTCATCGAGCAGTTCGAAGCCGACATCCACATCTGGGCCCATCAGCGTTATTCCGATCCTCCCGCGTTGACCCGTAAGGAATTCGACGGATTCCGGGCACTGCGCGAATGGGCGGCACAGTTCTACCCGGCCTGAATCCCCGGCCTGAATCCCCGGCCTGAATCCACTGCCGACGGAAAAGCTTCACCCAGCCGACAGAAAGGTCCACGAGAAATGAGCACCTCCGACAAGGTCCGGGTGTTCCAGGTTGCGACCGGCAACCTCGGCACGGAGATGATCGGCCGGATCCGCAACCATCCAGACCTCGAACTCGTCGGCCTCCACTGCTACACCCCCGACAAGCTCGGCCGGGACGCCGGCGAGATCGCGGGTATCGGCCCCATCGGCGTGACGGCCACCGGATCGGTCGAGGAGATCCTCGCCGCCGAACCCGAGGTCCTCACATTCCACGGGGTGTTCCCCGACGAAGATCTCTACGAGAAGGTTCTCGAGGCCGGCATCGATGTGGTGACGACGGCGGACTGGATCACCGGCTACCACCGCGACAAGAACCATCCGCATCCCTCGGGCCGGAAGGTCAGCGAGGTCATCCAGGCGGCGTGCGAACGCGGCAACTCCACCTTCTACGGCACGGGAATGAATCCGGGGCTGTGCCAGATCCTCGGAATCGTCAACTCCGCCGATGTCTCCGAGATCGAGAACGTCACCGTTACCGAATCGGTCGACGTCTCGTGCCACCATTCCGTCGATACGTGGAAGGCCGTCGGATACGGGCGTCCGATCGACGACCCCACGATCCCGGACTCGCTCTACAAGTACACCGCTGTGTTCGCCGACTCGGTCTACCTGATGGCCGACGCCTTCGACCTCGAACTCGACGAGGTGACCTTCGGCTACGAACTCGGAGCGTGCACGAAGGACGTCGACCTCGGCTGGTACCTCTTGCCTGAAGGTTCCCTCGGCGCGAGCTACATCAAGTACCAGGGATTGGTCGACGGTGTGCCGCGGGTGGAAACCCACCTCGAATGGCAGATGACGCCCCACACCGATCCCGCGTGGAAGATCCAGGGCTGCTACATCACCCAGATCACCGGGGATCCGAATATCTACAACAAGCACATGATCTTCCCCCGCAAGGGGTTCGACCTGTCCGATCCGTCGAACTTCGCCTCCATCGGCATGACCGTCACCGGACTACCGGTGTTGAACTCGATCAAGTCCGTGGTCGCCTCACCTCCCGGCATCATGACGAGTGCGGACCTGCCGCTCCGCGGATTCGCCGGGCGCTTCAAGAAATAGCACCGCAACGGCACTACGGTGCGTCGCCGTTCGCGTCCCCGGAGGGTTCCTGCATCCACCGCTGTCGGTGCTCGCGCAGTTCGGTTTCGCGGCGGGCACGGTAGTGCGCCAACGCCGCCGACAGCAGATCACCGAGATGATGACGGTGATTGACCCGCGGTTTCTGCTCGGGGTCGATGTGCGGTGGCGGTATCCATTCGGTACGGCCCGGATGCTCCGAACCTGCCGGTGCGACGCGGGTTTCCCAGCCGCCGGGACCGTCGTGCACCAGTGCGTGGCAGGCGTCGCACGCGAGGTCCTCGTTGCCGATGTCGGTGGGTCCGCCGTCTCGCCATTCGGTGATGTGATGGACCGCCGTCAATGTCGCGGGCGCATCGCACCCAGGGCGGGTGCAACCACCCGAGGCGGTGATCAGGGCGAGGCGCTGATCGGCCGACGCCAAACGCTTGGCGCGGCCGAGGTGCAGCGGCCGACCGTGGTGATCGAAGATCGCCAACACCGGATGCGCCTTCTCGGCCATCCGCAGCGCGTCCCGGATCGGCACCAACCCACCGGAGGCGGTGGTCACGACGCCGGTCGCTTCCTCGAGTTGTTTCACGGTCATGGTCAGGATCGCCGTGACCGGCAACCCACGATGGCTACCGAGCACCCCCGACGACAAGATCTGGCGCAGGGCGACTTTCAGCGCGTCGTGGTTGCGCTGCACCGCGGTGCGGGTGTCGCGGGCCGCGGCCTTGGCCAGAGCGTCCCGGTCGAGGGCCTCGGATTCGACATCACCGGACGGTGATTCGGGATCGTCCGGATTGTTCATGCCCGGTCGGGCGAGTTTCGCCAGCACCGGTTCGAGCAGTGCGCGGGTTTCGGGATCGATGAGCCCGGAGATCGGCGTCATGAGGTCGACACCCTGCTTGCCGATCCGCAGACCCCGGCGCCGTGTGCGTTCCTTCTCGTCCGGCACGTCCCCGTCCGGATTCAGGTACGCGAGCAGATGCGCACCGAGTTTCACGAGATCGTCGGGGGTGACCGAACACGCCGCATCCGCCAGGATCTTCTCCGCGACGGTGATCTCGTCGAACCCGACCCCGTGCGGCACCTTCCGCATCACCTTCGCCACCGCCGCGACATGATCGGGCCCGATCGCGCCGGTCTTCACGGCGGTGGCGGTGGCCGGCAGTTCGGGTTCGAGGTCCTCGCCGTCGAGGCAATGCCAGGTGCCGACCTTCTTCGCGCCCTTGACCCGTCGGGCCGCGTCGGCGGCGGAGATCCGCAGGGTGCCGATGAGGAAGTCGTTGACCGAGCGGCAGCCGAGATGGCCCGGGATCATGCGCTCGGTGGTCTCGACGATCAGACGGTGCCCGACCGCCGACGCCTTGCGCAGGGAGGTTTCCAGGCGTTGCAGGACCTCGACGATGTCGTCGTCCGACAGACCCGACAGGTCGTCACCGAGCAGGCCGTCGACCGCGGTGTCGAGGGCGGTCAGCCGCGCCTCGACCACCGCACCCCCCACCCGGTTCGAAAGCATGTTCGAAACATAGCGGGACCCACCGACAAGTTTCAGTCGGCGACGTAGCGGAGCATCACCGCGGTGTCGAAGTGCTTCGTCTCGGCAAGTCGGAGCCGGATGCGCTTGTCCAGCAGTGGGAAGAGCGGTGTGCCGCCGCCGAGCACCACGGGCGAGATGAAGAGCTGATACTCGTCGATGAGGCCGTGGGGAATCAGCGAGGCCGCGAGGTTCGCGCCGCCGACCTCCATGACGCCGTCGCCTTCGGCTTTGAGCCTGCGGACCTCCTCGACCGCGTTCTCCCTGACCAGAGTGCTGTTCCACTGGACCTCGGTGAGCGTCCGCGAGAAGACGACCTTGCGCTTTTCCGTCCAGAGTCCGGCGAACTCACGCTCGATGGGCGGCGCGTCCTCGGGGATGTGCGGCCAGTACTCGGCCATCAACTCGTACATTCGGCGACCGTGCAGCGAGATCTCGAGCTCGCGGAACCTGTCGTTGTGGAACTGGTGCAGTTCCTCGTCCGGATCCGTCCAGTCGATGTTGCCGTCGCGGTCGTTGATGTAGCCGTCGAGGGAGACGCCGTACGGGTAGATCAGTTTCCTCATGATCGGGTAGACCTCCTGGGCGCCCGAGACTCATCGGGGCGTGCCGCTTGCTCACAGGATGCCGCTACTGCCGCAAAGTCGTGGAGGTTTCCGTGATGCACGGTCGTGACCTGCATCGATGGGTGGGGCGGGCGGGGCTCGAACCCGCGACCAATGGATTATGAGTCCACGGCTCTAACCGACTGAGCTACCGCCCCATCACGGCCGTCTCCGGCTGCGCGCCCAGAATGCTACCCGTCTTTGCGGGGAGGTTCGCGCACCGGGTCACCGATGGCTCACAACGAGATCCGCGGGCCCTCCCCGCCACTTCAGAACCTCTGTCTGAATTTCGAGAATGTTATTCTCCACGTTGAAATCATTGTTTCCGATGGTGTTTCCATAGACGAGAGGCTGGCGATGGAGGGATTGAAAGACAAGGTCGTCCTGGTGGCAGGCGCCGCGACCGGGCTGGGCGCCGACTCCGCCGCTCGACTGGCCCGGGAGGGCGCAAAGGTCCTCGTGGGCGACCTGGACGGCGCCGGGGCCGAGAAGACCGCCGCTGCCATCGGTGAGGCGGGCAGCGACGCGACCGCCGTTCAGTTCGACATCTCCGTCGACGAGTCGGTGCGGGCGCTCGTCGACGCCACGATCGGCACCTACGGAAAGCTCGACGCGGTCCACATCAACGCGGGTGACATGGGCTCGGTGTCGAAGGACACCGACGTCGTCGACATCGACCTGGAAATCTGGGATCGCATGATCGCCGTGAACCTGCGCGGACACATGCTCGTCACCCGGCACACGGTTCCGCACCTGCTCGCGGCAGGTGGGGGCGCGATCGTCTACACGTCGTCGATCGCGTCGTTCACCGGCGACCCGCAGCGGCCGGCATACGCCGCGACCAAGGCCGGGATCAACGCCCTCACGCGGCACGTCGCTTCGCGCTGGGGTCGCGAGGGCATCCGCGCGAACGCCGTCGCCCCGGGTCTGATCCTCACCGACGAGATCCGCACGGGCGCCGACCCCGACCTTCTGAAAGCCCTCGTCGGCCGGTCCCGCAGCACTCGAGCCGGCGAAGCCCGTGACGTGTCGAGCATGGTCGCGTACCTGATGTCCGACGAGGGCTCGTGGATCAACGGGCAGATCGTCAACGTGGACGGCGGTACCGTTCTGCGCTGAGGTCGCGCGAACCC
>NZ_JBMBTE010000036.1:0-47397 GCF_048897285.1 Rhodococcus sp. O3 | reverse complement strand
CGGGGCTGGCCCCGCCGATGAACTCGAACGCATCCGCCACCCCGAAGTGCCGCAGGATCCGCTCGGCGAACACCTCGTTCTTCGACGTCGCGATCGCGAGCCGGCTCCCGGCGCCGCGCACCGCGTCCAGCATCGTCTCGACCCCGTCGAACAGGGCGTTCTCCGCCCAGCCGGTTGCCGCGTAGTACTCGCGGTAGGCGGCGGTGCCCCGATCCACCTGGTCGTCGTCGAGGCCGAGCGCGCGCAGCGAATCGGTCATCGGCGGGCCCAGCAGCCGCACGAGATTGCCGGCCGGTACCTCGACGCCGAGCGTCGTCAGCGCGTGCCGGAACCCGTTGATCACACCGGTCGCGGAATCGGTGAGGGTGCCGTCGAGATCGAACAACACCACCGGCGACGGCAGCACCGGCGGGCGGGTGTCGACGAGGAGAGTCACCGGCCCATTGTCGCTGCTGCCCGCCGCGGCCGCCGCGTAGGGTCGTCTCGGAACCACGGAACGACGGGCGAGGAGGGGCACGTGTCGGCGGCGACATTGCGTGAGGTGCGGCTGCGTGAGGTGATCCAGGTGCTGGAGGCGGCCTACCCGCCGTCGCTGGCCGAGTCGTGGGATTCGGTCGGCCTCGTCGCCGGTGACCCCGACGAACCGGTGAGCAAGGTGCTGCTGGCTGTCGACGCGACCGCCGCGGTCGTCGACGAAGCCCTCGCGTGGGGAGCGCAACTGCTGCTCGTCCACCATCCGCTGCTGCTGCGTGGCGTCGACACCGTCGGTGCGCACACCCCGAAGGGCGCACTGATCCACAAACTGATCCGCGGCGGCTGCGCCCTGTTCACCGCCCACACCAACGCGGACCGCGCCGACCCCGGCGTGTCCGACGCGCTCGCGCAGGCGCTCGGCCTGACCGGGCTGCGGCCCCTGGAACCGAAGCCGGAACCGGCCACCGACAAGTGGGTCGTGATGGTTCCGTCCGAAGCCGCCGACACCGTGCGCGACGCCCTGTTCGCCGCGGGGGCGGGAGCGATCGGCAACTACCGGGAATGCTGCTGGACCGCCTCGGGCACCGGACAGTTCCGGCCGCTCACCGGCGCAGACCCGGCGATCGGCAGCGTCGGGGAACTAGAACGGGTCGCCGAGGACCGCATCGAGGTGATCGCGCCGCGCCGCGCCCGCTCGGCGGTCCTCGCCGCCCTGCGCTCGGCGCACCCCTACGAGGAACCCGCCTTCGACGTGTTCGAACTGGCCGAACTGCCCAGCTCCCGGGGCCTCGGCCGCGTCGGCGAACTGCCCGAACCGCAGACCTTCCGCGCGTTCACCGAGACGGTCGCGGCCGCGCTGCCCGCCACCGAATGGGGGGTGCGCGGCGCCGGCGACCCGGACCGGCAGATCCGCACCGTGGCCGTGTGCGGCGGATCCGGCGACTCTTTCCTCGGGACGGTCGCGAAACTCGGCGTCGACGCCTACGTCACCGCCGATCTGCGGCACCACCCCGCCGACGAGCACCTGCGCGCCGGCGGCCCGGCGCTGGTCGACGTCGCGCACTGGGCCAGCGAATACCCGTGGTGCGAGCAGGCCCGCGGCGTACTCGACGCCGCGTTCGGTGATCGCCCCGGGTGGGTCGCGCGGGTCAGCGAGCTCCGCACCGACCCGTGGACGACCGCCGCCCGGTGACGCGCCCTCGCGCGGTACCGTAATCAGCTACGACCGTCCTCTCCGAAGCCCCTATTCCGAGTTCTCGAAAGCAGGAACCACCCGCGTGAACGTCGAACCCGCCGTGCAGTCCAAGCTTCTGTCCCTCGCCGCCGTGGACGCCGAGCTGAACCGTCTCGCACACCGGCGTCGCACCCTGCCCGAGCAGCAGGAGGTCGAACGTCTCGAAGCCGAGCGCACCAGCCGCAAGGACGCGGCCGTCGCCGTCGAGATCGTCCTCGACGACCTCGACCGGGACATCCGCAAACTCGAGTCCGAGGTCGATGCGGTCCGCCAGCGTGGTGATCGCGACCGCAAGCTCCTCGAGAGCGGAACGGTCGGCGCGAAGCAGCTCACCGAACTGCAGCACGAGCTGAACAGCCTCGAACGTCGTCAGGCGGCACTCGAGGACGAGCTCCTCGAGGTCATGGAACGGCGCGAGGCAACCAAGGCCGATCACGATCACGCGGGCGCGCAGGTCTCGAAGATCGACGAGGAGATCGCCGCGGGCGAGCGGCTGCGCGACGAAGCGCTCGCCGACATCGAGGTTGCCGAGCAGCGCTGCCGCACCGACCGTGCCACCCTCGTCGACTCGTTCCCCGCCGACCTCGTCGCTGCCTACGACAAGCAGCGCGAACGCGCAGGCATCGGCGCAGCGCTGCTGCAGGGCCGCCGCTGCGGCGCGTGCCGCCTCGAACTGGACCGCGGCGAGATCGCCCGGATCACCGCCGCGGCGCCCGACGTGCTGGCGCGCTGCCCCGAATGCAACGCGATCCTGGTCCGCAAGGAAGCCGGGCAGTGACGACGGTCGTCGTCGAAGCCGACGGCGGCTCGCGCGGCAATCCGGGTCCGGCCGGCTACGGCGCGGTCGTGTTCGACGCCGACCGCCGCACGGTGCTGGCCGAGCGCAGCGAGAGCATCGGCATCGCCACCAACAACGTCGCCGAGTACCGGGGGCTGATCGCGGGTCTGACCGCGGCCCGCGAACTCGGCGCCGACGCCGTCGACGTGCGCATGGATTCGAAACTCGTCGTCGAACAGATGTCGGGACGCTGGAAGATCAAGCACCCGGACATGATTCCGCTCGCGGCCCGGGCCCGGGAGCTCGCGGCCGGTTTCGGCCGCGTCGAGTTCACGTGGATCCCGCGCATGCAGAACGCGTACGCGGACAGGCTCGCCAACGAGGCGATGGACGCCGCAGCCGCCGGGGTGGTCGGGGTAGTCGACCCGGTAGTCCCTGTCGACCCGGTCGCGGTGGAGGCTCCCACGACCGCACCGGCCGAGAACACCGCACCCGGCTGGACCGGAGCGGTCGGCTCACCCACCCGGTTCCTGCTGCTGCGGCACGGCCAGACCCCGCTGTCGGTCGAACGGCGCTATTCGGGGCGGGGCAACCCGCAACTCACCGATCTCGGTCGTGCGCAGGCCGAGGCTGCGGCGAACCGCATCGGGGAGCGAGGCGGCGTCGCGGCGATCGTCTCGTCGCCGCTGGACCGGGCACGCGCCACCGCCGCGGCGGCAGGCCGGGCCCTGGACCTGCCCGTGGCCGTGCACGACGGTCTCACCGAAACCGATTTCGGTGCCTGGGAGGGCCTGACCTTCCGCGAAGCGGCGGACCGGGACCCGGATCTGCACCGCGCGTGGCTCGGCGACACCTCCGTGCGGCCGCCGCAGGGGGAGAGCTTCGACGAGGTCAACGCGCGCATCGCGAAGGTCCGCGACGAGCTGATCCGGGAGTATCCGGGACGGACCGTGCTGCTGGTCTCGCACGTCACGCCGATCAAGACGATGCTGCAGTTCGCGCTCGACGCCGGGCCCTCGCTGCTGTACCGGCTGCACCTGGATCTGGCGTCGCTGTCGATCGCAGAGTTCTTCGCCGACGGCGGATCCTCGGTGCGGCTGGTCAACGACACCTCGCACCTGTGACGGTGCGGAGGTGACGTCGGACCGGTGGTGACGGGCGGCTGAGGCTCAGGCGCCGCAGTTGTTGCCGGTCGGTCCGCCGGCGAACTGCGTGTCGAGCCACTGCAGACCCTGCGCGGCCGCGGGTAGCAACCCGACCCCGTGCCCGACGACGGTCTTCTCCAGGACCGGCGGGAGGGGATACCGCTGATAGTCGACGGATACCCCTGCGGCGCACCATTTCCCGACCATCTTGTCGACGCCTGTCACGAGCACGAGATCGTCGGCGGCGTTCTGCCCGACGAACATCGGGATCGACGGAGGGGTGTTGCCCAGTTCCTGCCGTTTCACCGCGCTCGCCCACGGCTCCGCCGACAGATACTCGGCGATGGGCCGCCCGTCGAGCGTGTACCGGGTGGTGGGCGCCAACGGATTCATCAGCGGGAAGTCGTACACGCAGGAGTCCGCGGCCCGGTCCAGAACCTCGCGACCCTCGGGATTGAACACCGCGAGCATCTCCTCGGCATCGTCCGGGTAGGCCGCGACGAAGCCGTTGACGACCCAGCCGATGCCACCGGACAGGATGGAGCTGTCGCCGGCGACGGCGAGATCGGCCAGGGACGCGGGCGGGGATCCGGCGACCGCCGCAACCACCGGCAACTCGGGTGCGTAGCTGTCCTTCAATTCCGCGGCGGCCGCCGAGCTCATTCCGCCCTGCGAATATCCCCAGAACGCGAATGGGGTGTCCTCGGCGATGCCCAGCTCGGTCAGCGACCGTGCGGCCCGCGCCAGATCGAGCATCGCGTGACCCTGCGATTCGCGGTTCAGGTACGGATGGATCCCCGGCGTGCCCAGGCCCTCGTAGTCGGTGACGGCCACGGCGTAGCCGCGCGCGAGCAACGGAGCGATCTGCAGATACTCGTACTCCTGGCCGAAGACCATGAGCTTCGACGGCGCACACTGGTCGCCCATGCCCTGCGTTCCCGGACCGACGATCACCGTCGGCCGCGGTCCGGTCCCGGCCCACGGCAGTGTGGGGACCAGCACGGTGCCGGTGACGGCCACGGGGCCGCCGGCCGCGCCGACGCTCCGGTACATCACCCGGGTGACGGTGGCGTCGATGGCGAGGGGGGTGCCGGGCACGATCGCCGCCACCGACGGCTCGACGCGCAGCACCTCCCCCGGGGAGCCCGCCGGCAGCGGATCGGGTGGCAGGTAGAAATCGGTGTACTCGCCGGAGCGACCGGCCGGGTCGGCCGCGGCCACCGGCGCGGCGAGCGGCGCCGCGACGGTGATTCCCGCGACGGCGATCATCGCGAGATTCCTGAGCTTGCGTGCCATTCGGGTTCCTGCCTGTCTTCAGCGGGTCTGTCTTCAGCGGCCGGAGACCGCGGGATGTGCCTGGTGCACGGACACGTCGACGCGGTCCTGGTAGAACGCGACGTGCCCGCGCAGACGAGCGACCTGCTCGTACGGATCGTCGTAACTCCAGCACAACGGTTCACCGCCGTCGCCCTCGACGCTCCAGTAGGTGGCTTCCCCCTTGTACGGGCACCGGGTCGACGGGGCGTCCGACGGCGCGAGGTCGACGAGGACGTCGGCGCGGGGGAAGTAGAAGACCAGTCCGTGGTCCTGTTCGTCGACGAGCAGCGACCTGCTCGTCTCCGCGAGGCGCACGCCGTTGAGGGTTGCGCGCACCAGGTTGCGGCGCGCGTGGATGTCGACGCGGTAGTCGGGCCGGGCCGCGAAGCCCGGGGAGCGGGTGCTGTCGGTTCCTGTGCTCATGGGTGTCCTCGTTCGGATCGGTCGGGCGCGGTTCGAGGTGTGCTCACAGCCGAGCAGCGGCCGGAATCGCCGCGTCCTCGGGCCGGATCGGCCGGATCATCGCCTCCTGCGTGAACGACGCGAGCAGGTCGCCGGACTCGGTGTGCACCTGACCGCGCACGTACGACATGCCGGAACCGACCTGGGTGCTCTCGTGCGAGTACAGCAGCCAGCCGTCCCAGCGGACCGGTTCGTGGAAGCCGACCGTGACCGTCATGACCCCGGTCGAGATCGTCCGGTGCGCCTGGCTCGTGCCCACGCCCTCGTGCGGGCGCAGCGTCGCCGACACCGACAGATGGTTCGTGAAGTGCGCGAGCAGCGCCTTGGCGAGGTCGGCGCGCTCGGGTACGGGGTCGTAGCGCAACCACGCGTGCAGTTCCGGGGGCCCGACCTCCTCCGGGCTGCGGACGTCCACCACGTCGACGACCCGCAGGTCGCGGCCGGTCATCGGCATGTGCACCGGATGAGCGGCTTCGGGACCGGCGACCTGAGGCCGGGCCGCGTGGTGCCGGACGACGTCGCCGGTGGGCACGTCGGCGAGCACCGAGACCATCGCGTGCCTGCGGCCGTTCTGCCGGACCGTGACCTCCGCGTCGGCCATCGTGCGGCCCTCGTGCAGCACGTCGACCTCGAAGTCGACCGGAACCTCCGAGTCGACCGCCCGCACGAACACCGCCCGCACGGACCGGATCTCCTTGTCGGGGAAACGCTTCGCGGTCGCGACGATCGCCTGGGCGAGCAATTGGGTCGCATCGGCGACACGCCGGCCGCCGCCGTCGCTCTCGCCGGTGAATCGGTTCTCGCCCTTGGGTACGACGTCGAAGATGCGGAGCATGCGCTCCACCGACGATTCCTCGACGGTGGTCACCGGATCCGGTGTAGTCGTCAAGCCCCGCCCCTCCGAAAGCTCCCCCCGTACTCCGAAAGACCCGAGAACGTTGTTCCCCGGCCGTGGGAGTCCGCTTACGTCTGCAATTTGCGGAGCGTACGCATATTCCGCGTCGTTGTCACGGACTTGTACCGTGCACGCCCCGTGCACCTGCCGAACGCGCTGCTCAGCGTCGACCCCTTGACGACGTGCCAGTAGACGACGCCGTCGCCCGGTGCGGTCCGCTCGATCTGCGGGTCCACGGCGACACCGAGCAACTCCTCGCGCACGACGGGGTCGGCCACGAACACGACATAGGTGTGCCAGCCGTCCCGGTTCTCCTCGAACGGGCAGGCATCGGCGAGACCGGCGAGTCGGGCCTGCTCGAGCACGAACACGAACGCCTCGTAACCGAATCGGACGCCCAGAGCCGCCTCGATGTCCGCCTTCAGCGAGGCAGGGTCGGTGTTCTCCGAGTCGAACACGACGTTGCCGGAGGCGAGCACCGTACGCACGTCGCCGTAGCCGAGTCCGGTGAACACATCCTTCAGGTCGGCCATCTTGATGGTGATGCCGCCGACATTGATCCCTCGCAGCAGAGCCACGTAACGCGTCATGGACGGCACCGTAGTTCGCGTAACCGACAGACGGGGCAGTATGGTGGTCGACGCGGACGAGTTGGCCGGGCGGCCGCGGATCAGGGAACCGGCACCACATGGTGTCAGGCCCCGAGCCGAGGAAAGTCCGGACTCCACAGAGCAGGGCGGTTGCTAACGGCAACCCGAGGTGACTCGCGGGACAGTGCCACAGAAAACAGACCGCCTGCCCTTCGGGGCAGGTGAGGGTGAAACGGTGCGGTAAGAGCGCACCAGCACCCCGGGTGACCGGGGTGGCTCGGTAAACCCCGCCCGGAGCAAGGTCGAAGGCCGCACCGCCGCCCCCACGGGGCAGCGGTGCGGCTGCGCAGGTGTTCGAGGGCTGCTCGCCCGAGCCTGCGGGTGGACCGCTCGAGGTACCCGGTGACGGTGTGCCCAGATGGATGGTCGCCACCCCGCCTCGGCGGGGGACAGGATCCGGCTTACAGGCCGACTCGTCCGCCCTTCACGGGCACCGCCGGGTGACCGGAACGGGTCCGATCAGAGCGGGCCGACCACCAGCAGCTGCGCCCAGTAGGTAGCCGCGTCGGCACCCAGGTAGGGCAGCAGGTTGTCGAAGATCAGGTAGGACATGCGGTTCTCCTCGGCTCTCGTTTCGGGTTCGGGGGACCGGACGCGACGGTACCAGCCACGCCCGACCGGCGGGTTCGGCCCGTTCTCGCCCACCGGTGCGGCAGACTGTCGATATGAGTGACGACGGTTGGTACTACGACGTGAGCACCGGCAAGGTCTCCCAGGGCAAGGACCCCAACGCGCTGAATCGGATGGGCCCCTATCCGGACCGTGCCACCGCCGAGCGTGCGCTCGAGATCGCGGCCGAACGCAACAAGGCCGCGGATGCCGCCGACGAAGAGTGGAACAACTGAGGAGCCTCACGCGCCCGTGGTGAACACACGCATTGTCGTCGCGCCCGCGATCGACTTCGGTGCCGTCCGCGCCGAATTCGCGCTCGACGACCGCTACCCCGCGTCCGCGATCGCGGAAGCGGAGAAGACCGTCGACCGTTTCGCAGCCCAGCGGGAGGACCACACGGACCTGCCGCTCGTGACGATCGATCCTCCCGGGTCGATGGACCTCGATCAGGCGCTGCATCTCGAACGCACCGCTGACGGCGGGTTCGTCCTGCACTACGCGATCGCCGATGTGCACGCCGTCGTCGAACCGGGTGGTGCGATCGACAAGGAGAGCCACAAGCGCGGCCAGACCTACTACCTGCCGGACGGTTCGGTACCGCTGCATCCGCGGGCGTTGGCGGAGGGTTCGGCGAGCCTGCTGCCCGGCGAGATCCGGCCCGCGGCGCTGTGGCGGATGGAACTCGACGCGGCCGCTGAACCCGTCTCGGTGTCGGTGCGGCGGGCGCTGGTGCGTTCGGCTGCGCGGTTGGACTACGCCGGGGTGCAGGCCGACGCGGTGGCCGGGACGCTGCATCCGTCGATCGCGGCGCTGCCCGATTTCGGTCGCCTGCGTCAGGCCGCAGCGCGGGCGCGCGGCGCGATCGAGTTGCGGCTGCCGGAGCAGGATGTCGTCGCCGACGGTAAGGGCTGGACGCTGCAGATCGAACCGCGCACCGCGGCCGACGACTGGAACTCACAGGTGTCGCTGCTGACCGGCATGTGCGCGGCGTCGATGATGATCGAGGCGAAGGTCGGGCTGCTGCGCACGCTGCCGCCCGCCGACTCGGAAGCGGTCGCAGCGTTGCGGCACACCGCCGCCGCGCTGAACGTTCCGTGGCCGGCGGAGGTGTCCGTCGGCAACTTCCTGGCGGGCCTGGACGCGAACCTGCCCACCACGCTGGTGCTCATGAGCGAGGCACCGGCGCTGCTGCGCGGTGCATCGTACGGACTGCTCGACGGGTCGCTGCCGGATCTTCTCGTGCACGGCGCGATCGGAGCGCCCTACGCACACGTCACCGCGCCGCTGCGCCGGTTGTCGGACCGCTACGCCACCGAGGTGTGCCTGGCCGTCAGCGCGGGCGAGCCGGTGCCGCAGCAGATCCGGGACGAGCTGGCCGCGATGCCCGACATCATGTCGGCGTCGGATTCGATCGCCGGGAAGATCGCCCGCACGTGCATCGACCTGACCGAGGCGACGGTGCTGGCGCCGCGGGTGGGCGAACAGTTCGACGCGACCGTCATCCGGGGCGCGAACGGCCGGCGCGACGCGCAGGTGTTCGTCCCGTCCGAGACCGTCATCGCCCCGTGCAGCGGCGAGCCGGACGACGGCACCCACGTACGGGTCACGCTCGACGTGGCCGACCCGGTGACGCGCAAGGTGCAGTTCGCGTACTCGCCACCGACGGTACCGTCGACGGCGTGACCGACACCCGATCCGACGCCACGCCCGGTTCCGGCCGCTCCCGGAATCGCCGTCTCGCTGCCGTATTCGTTGCCGTCGTCGCGGTACTCGCGGTCGTGGCCGGGTTCGTGCTGTGGCTCGCGCCGAGCCGCTATCTGCCGTGGGACACCGAACCGTTCCCGGAGATCGACACGACCGCGTTGTCGCCGCAGCAGGCCCGCGTCGTCGAGTTGCTCGAGCAGGAACACGACGCGCAGCGGCCCGGCACCTTCTATTCCGAGGGCGTGAAGGAACCGTGGTGCGCCGACTTCGTCAGCTGGATCATGCGCGAAGCCGGAATGCCGCTGTCCAACCCCAATTCGGGGCACTGGCGGATCCCCGGCGTGTACACGCTGCAGGAGTACTACGAGCAGGAGGGCCGCTTCGTGCCCGCCGGCTCCGGCCGTGGACCCGAGGTCGGTGACGTGGTGCTCTACGACAACACCAGCTGGGTCGGTCAGCACACCAATATCGTCGTCGCGGTCGACGGCACCACCGCGATCACGGTCGGCGGCAACGAGATGGGCCGGATCCGGGTCCACAGCCTGGACTGGGCATCGGACCCGGCCGTCGTCGGATTCGGCCTCCTCGCCGGCTGAGGAGACCGAACGGGGATCACCGGAATCGGTCGGTGGCCTCGACGAGATGGTGGGTGATGCCGGGCTCGTTCGCGGCGTGCCCGGCGTCGTCGACGATGTGCAGTGTCGACTCCGGCCACGCCCGGTGCAGTGCCCACGCGCTCGCCGCCGGGCACACCACGTCGTAGCGTCCCTGCACGATGACCCCGGGAATGCCGTTCAGCAGGTGCGCATCCCGCAGCAACTGACCCTCGTCGAGGAATCCGCGATGGTGGAAGTAGTGGTTCTCGATGCGGGCGAACGCCAGCGCGAAGCGCGGCTCCCCGGTCTCGGCGACGTGTTCCGGCCGCGGCAGCAGCGAACTCGTCGCACCCTCCCAGGTCGACCAGGCGACCGCCGCGTCGAGCGCGACCTCGGGGTCGGGGGAGTGCAGCAGCCGGTGGTAGGTGTCGACCGGATGCTCGCCGGGCTCCGCACCCGCCAGCGGGGCGCAGAACTTCTCCCACAGGTCCGGGAAGATCTGCCCGGCCCCACCGTTGTAGTACCAGTCGATCTCGCTGCGCCGTAGCAGGAACACCCCGCGCAGCACGAGTTCGGTGACCCGTTCGGGATGCTTCTGCGCGTACGCCAGCGCGAGCGTCGATCCCCACGATCCGCCGAAGACCTGCCAGCGATCGATCCCGAGCCGGGTGCGCAGCAGTTCGATGTCCCGCAGCAGATGGCCGGTGGTGTTCGTCGACAGGTCCGCGCCGTCCGCGACGTGCGGCAGGGACCGACCGCAACCACGCTGGTCGAACAGCACGATGCGGTATGCGTCGGGATCGAAGAACTGCCGGTGCAGCGGGGACGTGCCGCCACCCGGGCCACCGTGCAGGAACACCACAGGCTTGCCGTCCGGATTTCCGCTGACCTCCCAGTACACCTGCTGGCCGTCACCGACGTCGAGCATGCCCTGCTCGTACGGCTCGATCGGCGGATAGGGCTTGCGCAACTCGGTCATCAGTAGCCCACGAGCGCCGACGCGAAGTCGGGGATCTCGAGTGCCCTCAGCGCCTCGTCGCGAACGTCCGGGCACTGCGTGGTGGTGATCTCGTCGATGCGGGCGCGGTCACCGGCCAGGGCGATCAGATCGATGCCGTTCGTGGCGGCCCACTCGCCGACGAGCAGGTTCAGGCCGGGCTTGCTCATCGACGGGGTATAGGTGCGCCAGCTCTGCAGCTCCCCCTCCATCCGCGTGCACAGATCCGCCGCCTGCGTCTCGGTGACCCCGCCCGGCAGCGCCGCCGGGGCAGTGGTCTCGGCGGTCGGCGGCGCGGGGTTGGTCGAACCACTCGGCGCGGGTTCGGATCCCGGGGCGCAGGCACCGAGCACGGTGATCGTGGCAGCAGCGACGACGGCCGCGGTCAGCGTGCGTCGGAATCCGGTCATGGAGTCACCTCGGAGGTCGGGCGGTCGATGTCGATACCGAGTCTGCCACCCGCGGACCGCACGGCGGGGGTGCCGTCCGTCACCTGTCAGCCGCGCTCGGCGATGATCCGCGCGATGTTGCGTTCGGCGAGCGCGGCGATCGTCAGCGACGGATTCACCGTGCCGGTGCTGCCCGGGATCAGGGCGCCGTCGACGACGTACAGGCCCGGATGACCGTGCACGCGACCGTAGCCGTCGGTGACCTCGCCGAGGACGGCACCGCCCAGCGGATGGGCGGTGAAGGACGCGTTGACGTCCGGAGCCATCGGCCGCGCGCCCGGCACGGTGCCCCCGGCCTCGGCCATCGCGTTGTGGACGGCGCGCAGGGCTTCCACGCCCTCCCGTTCGCCACCCGACGGCCAGTTCACGACGGCACGGCCGGCGCCGGCGTCGTAGGTGACCTCGGCGCGGCGCGGGTCGAGGGTCATGCCGAGCGAGGCCAGCATGCCCACGTCCTTGGCGGTGCCCGCGACGAACCAGTTCTCGAGGCTCAGCGGCATGCCCGATTCGTCGACGATCCGGGAGGCGGACGGGGCGCCCTGGTCGCCGGCGAATCCGTCGGTGACCGCGAACGAGCGGACCAGCACGGCGTCGCCGTTGGTGCCCCAGCCACGACCGACGCGTTCGTCGAGGTTCGCCAGCGCGCCTGTGTGGCGGGCGCGCAGCAGCAGTTCGGTGGTGCCGATCGATCCGGCGCCGAGCACCAGCCTGTCGCAGGTGAGTGTCCGCGTGCGCAGCACGGTGCCGAAGGGGTCGACGACCTCGACGTCGACGCGGTAACGGCCGTCGGGTTCCTGACCGACGGCGAGCACGCGGTGCGCGTGGCACACGAGTGCGCGCCCGGTGGCCTCGGCGGCCGGAATGTAGTTCTGCGTGAGGTCGAACTTGGCGCCGTTGGAGTTGCCGAGGTTGCTCTCGCCGGCGATCGCCGAGCGCCGCACCCGCCCGGCGAGTTCGTCGCGCACGACGTCCCAGTTCCAGATCCCGTCGATTCGATGCGGGCTGTAGCCGGCCGCGCGGGCGTCCGCGTCCCACCGCCGCGAGTGCGTGAATTCGGGGGCGCCGTAGATGTCGTCGGGCATCGCATCGAGGCGCAGCATGGAGCGCACCTTCGGATACCAGGTGGAGGTCATCTCCCGGTAGTCGAGCCGCGAGCCGAAGACATGCTCGAAGAAGCGCTGCTCGGGCGCGATCATCACGCCGGTGAACACGACGGAGCCGCCGCCGACCACGGCGCCGCGCCACACCGACAGGTTGGGGTAGTCGACCACGTCGAGGACCCCGGCGAAGTCGTCGCAGGTCACCGGGACACCGGTGGGGCCGATGAACGCCACGCGGTGATACAGGCCGCGGCCGTCGGCGAGCAGGTCGGTGGTGAAGATCTCCCGCTGCGGATCTCGCGGCCAGCGCAGGCCGCGCTCGAGGACGGTGACGCGACTGCCGGACTCGGCCAGGCGCAGCGCCGCGGCGCTGGCCCCGAAGCCGGATCCGACGACGATGACCTCGGAGTGGTCGGGCGCGGTTGGGGGAGCGGCGAACAGTTCGGGCACCAGACGCAGGTAGGCATCGGCCCCCACGGGCAGTGCGGAAGCGGACCGCGTTCCTGCGAGCCCCGGCCCGAACGCGACGGCAGCAGCCGCCAAGGTCGATGCCTGCAGGAATCGACGACGCTTCATCCCAAAGCCCCCCAAGGATGTCCGTGATACCCCCGGACATGACCGATCGGTCCCGCCCGCTACCGGCGGTCACTGTAACCGGAGGACCGGCCCGGAGGCCATCCCGGGAGATGCGCGGTGGATTGCCGGCCCCGAATGCCGACGACGGGTGCCACGGCGTGGCCGTGACACCCGTCGGGGCGTGGGGATCAGGGGGTGGGATCAGAAGGAGTGCTCGGGGCCCGGGAACGTGCCCGCAGCGACCTCGGCGGCGTAGTCGGCCGCGGCGCGGCGCAGTTCGTCGCCGACGTTGCCGAACTTCTTGACGAACTTGGCGGTCTTGCCGCTGGTGTAGCCGGCCATGTCCTGCCACACGAGCACCTGCGCGTCGCACTCGTTGCCCGCACCGATGCCGACGGTGGGGATGGTCAGCTTGCGGGTGACCTGACCGGCCAGCTCGGCCGGAACCATCTCCATCACGACGGAGAACGCGCCGGCCTCCTGGACCGCGATCGCGTCGAGGATCAGCTGCTCGGCGCCGTCGCCGCGGCCCTGCACCCGGAACCCGCCGAGGGTATTGACGGATTGCGGGGTGAAACCGATGTGGGCCTGCACCGGGATACCGGCCGCGGTGATCGCCGCGATCTGCGGGGCGACCCGCTCGCCGCCCTCGAGCTTCACCGCGTGGGCGCCGCCCTCCTTCATGAACCGGATCGCAGTCGCGAGGGCCTGCTCGGGGGACGCCTCGTACGTGCCGAACGGCAGGTCGGCGATCACCAGCGCGTGCGGTGCGCCGCGGACGACGCCGCGTACCAGCGGCAGCATCTCGTCGACGGTGACCGGGACGGTTGTGTCGTAGCCGTAGACGACGTTCGCGGCGGAATCGCCGACGAGCAGCACCGGAATGCCAGCATCCTCGAAGATGCGTGCGGACGAGTAGTCGTAGGCGGTCAGCTCGGCCCAGCGTCGACCCTCGGCCTTCATCGCCTGCAGGTGATGCACGCGAGTCTTGCGCTTGGGGGCATCGGACGCGGCAGCGCCGCCGTACACGGAAGTCATGTTGTCGGACATCGCTGTCCCTTTCTGCCTCGAGGCCCGTGCGGGGTCCCCGGGTTGGTGATGACGATCTCGAGTCTGCCACCGCACGCTCCGCGCGTGTACCGGGCGGGTCGTGCGATTGGTCACATTCCCGCTCGTCGCAGCTGCCCGGCTGCGGTCGCTCGCGGCGGCGCCGGACCGTGCGTCGCTAGCATCGCTGGAGTGCCGATCCTCACCTCCGGACTGCGATCCCGTGTCCTCACCGGCCTGGCAGTCGCCGGTCTCGCGCTGGCCACCGCCTGCGGCTCCCCGTCGGACACCACGAGGGCGGTCCCGGCCGAGCCTGTCGGAGTTCCGGACGGATTGGAGCAGTTCTACACCCAGCCCGTGAACTGGGAATCCTGCACGGGTTACGGCACGGACGGTCCCCGCCTCAGGCGCGAGGGCGCGGAATGTGCCCGCATCACCGTTCCCCTCGACTACGACGACCCGGACGGGGCGACCGCGAAGATCGCGATCTCCCGGATGGCCGCGAGCGGTGACCGGATCGGATCCCTCCTGGTCAACCCGGGCGGACCGGGGGCATCCGGTCTGGGCATGGCCACCGTCGCCGCGTCCACCGAACTCGCGGAACGTTTCGACGTCGTCGGTTTCGATCCGCGCGGGGTCGGCGCGTCCGAGCCTGCGGTGCGCTGCCTGACCGACGCGGAGACCGACGCGGAACGGGCCCTCGACGACGGCGACATGTCCCCCGAGGGCATCGCCGCGAGCGAGAAACGGAACCAGGAGTACGCGGACGCGTGCGCCGAGCGGTCCGGACTCGATCTGCTCGCCCACGTCGGTACGCGCGAGGTGGTCCGCGACATGGACGTCATCCGCGGCGTGCTCCGCGACGAGAAGCTCAACTACCTGGGCTTCTCGTACGGCACGCGGCTCGGCACGGTCTACGCCGAGACGTTCCCCGACCGGGTCCGCGCCCTCGTCCTCGACGGCGCGCTCGACCCCGAGCAGGAACCCGTCGACGAGGTGGTGCTGCAGGCCGCCGGTTTCCAGCGGGCGTTCGACGCGTTCGCCGCGGACTGCGCCCGCTACGACACCTGCGCGCTCGGCACCGATCCGGCGCAGGCCGTCGCGCGGTTCCGGGCGCTCGTCGACCCGCTGATCACCGCCCCGGCCCGCACCACCGACCCGCGCGGGCTCAGCCACCGCGACGCGATCACCGGTGTGCAGCAGGCCTTGTACTCGCCGAGTCTCTGGGGGTCGCTGCGCGGCGGCCTGCGGTCGCTGGCCGACGGCAACGGCGACACGTTGTTGTTGCTGGCGGACATGTACGAGGGCAGGGGCGAGGACGGCACCTATACGAACATCAACGACGCGTTCAACGCGATCCGGTGCGTCGACGATCCGCGGATCACCGACCGGGCCCTGGCCGGGGAGGCCGACACCCGGTTCCGGGAGGCAGCGCCGTTCCTCGACGACGGCCGCGGAACCGGGCAGGCCCCGTTGGATCTGTGCGCGTTCTGGCCGGTGCCGAACACCGGCGAGCCGCACACGCCGGAGGTTCCGGGATTGCCTCCGGTGCTGGTGGTCTCGACGACCGAGGATCCCGCGACCCCCTATCAGGCCGGCGTGGATCTGGCCCGTCATCTCGGCGGCGCGCTCATCAGTTTCACCGGTACCCAGCACACCGTGGTGCTCGACGGGGAGGGGTGCGTCGACGACCCGGTGACCCGGTATCTGGTGTCCCTCGAGGTGCCCGAATCCGACCCGCACTGCTGACCTGTAGCGGCTGTGAGCGACACGCCGCATCGATAACTCGCCGATGTAACACGGAGTTAACTCCCAATGCCTAGTCTCGCCACTATGGATCGCCAGAAGGAGTTCGTGCTCCGCACCCTCGAAGAGCGCGACATTCGGTTCGTGCGCCTGTGGTTCACCGATGTCGTCGGTACGCTCAAATCCGTGGCGATCGCCCCGGCCGAACTCGAAGGAGCCTTCGAGGAGGGCATCGGGTTCGACGGCTCGGCCATCGAGGGTTTCTCCCGCATCTCCGAGGCCGACATGGTCGCGCGGCCGGACGCCACGACCTTCCAGGTGCTGCCGTGGATGGACGATCGCGGGCACCAGTACTCGGCGCGGATGTTCTGCGACATCACCATGCCGGACGGCACCCCCAGCTGGGCGGACCCGCGGCACGTGCTGCGCCGCCAGCTGAACAAGGCGTCGGATCTGGGCTTCAGCTGCTACGTGCACCCCGAGATCGAGTTCTTCCTCGTCGAGAACGGTGAGCCCGGCCGGCCCCCGGTCCCGGCCGACGACGGCGGCTACTTCGACCAGTCCGTGCACCGCTCGGCCCCGCACTTCCGTCGGCACGCGATCGACGCGCTCGAATCGATGGGTATCTCGGTCGAGTTCAGCCACCACGAGACCGCCCCCGGCCAGCAGGAGATCGATCTGCGCTACGCCGACGCGCTGTCGATGGCCGACAACGTGATGACCTTCCGCTACGTGGTCAAGGAGATCGCGATGGCGGAGGGTGTGCGCGCGACCTTCATGCCCAAGCCGTTCCGTGAGCACGCCGGCTCGGCGATGCACACGCACATGAGCCTGTTCGAAGGCGAGAACAACGCCTTCCACGATCCGGACGATCCGCTGCAGCTCTCCGCGACCGGCAAGGCGTTCATCGCCGGGGTCCTCGAGCACGCCAACGAGATCAGCGCCGTCACCAACCAGTGGGTGAACTCCTACAAGCGCATCGTGCACGGCGGGGAAGCCCCCACGGCTGCGTGCTGGGGTCCGTCGAACCGTTCGGCGCTGGTGCGCGTGCCGATGTACACGCCGAACAAGGCGTCGTCGCGCCGCGTGGAGATCCGCACCCCGGACTCGGCGTGCAACCCCTACCTGACGTTCGCGGTGCTGCTGGCCGCCGGTCTGCGCGGCATCGAGAAGGGCTACGAGCTCGCCCCCGAGGCCGAGGACGACGTGTGGGCGCTGACCTCCGCCGAGCGGCGCGCGATGGGCTACCGCGAGCTGCCCACCGACCTCGACATCGCGCTGCGCGAGATGGAGAAGTCCGAGCTGGTCGCCGAGGCGCTCGGCGAGCACGTGTTCGACTACTTCCTGCGCAACAAGTGGCGTGAATGGGAGAACTACCGCAGCCAGGTCACCCCCTACGAGCTGGAGCAGTACCTGGGTCTGTAGTCGGCGGCGATAGGGTGAGTGGCGTGCGGACGCGGGTAGAGGAGATCACGGCAGAGCCGACCGGTGCGGGACCGGGGGTGGGTGCGTGGTGAAACCGCCACCCGCCCGGTCCGCGATTCCCGGACCGGGCCGGCTCGGGCTCGTCGAGCCCACGGCCGCAGCCGAACTCGAACAGCTCGCCTGGAACGACACCGACAGCATCGAACTGCTGTGGTCGTTGTCGCGCGCCCCGAACGCCGACCTGGCGTTGCGGAACCTGGCTCGGCTGCAGGAGGCACTCGGCGAGGCGGGGTGGGCCGAACTCGACGCCGCGCTGCGTTTCGACAAGGGACTGCGGGGACGGCTGTTCGGGTTGTTCGGTGCCTCCGCCGCGTTCGGCGACCATGTCGTCGCCCACCCGGATCGCTGGCGCATGCTCGCCGGGAAACTCGAACTGCCCGACCGGCACACGTTCACCGCGCGCATGCTCGACTGCGTGGGAGCGGTCGCCGAGCCGGGCGGTCGCACCGACACGCTCGTCTATCGGGCGCAGCTCACCGGCCCCGCGGCGATACCGGCGCTGCGCACCAGCTATCGCGATCAGCTGATGCTCATCGCCGCCGTGGATCTCGCGGCGACCGTCGAGAACGAGCCGGTGCTGCCGTACATCGAGGTGGGACACAAGCTCGCGGATCTCGCCGACGCGGCCTTGACCGCGGCGCTGGCCGTCGCGGTCGCCACGATCGTCCCCGAGGGACCGTGCCCCGTCGACCTCGCGGTCATCGCGATGGGCAAATGCGGTGCGCGCGAACTGAACTATGTCAGCGACGTCGACGTCGTGTTCGTGGCGGAGCCCGCCGACGCCCGCGCGAGCCGCATCGCCGGGGAGATGATGCGGATCGGCACATCGGCGTTCTTCGACGTCGATGCCGCGCTGCGGCCCGAAGGCAAACGCGGCGAGCTGGTCCGCACGCTCGACTCGCACATCGCCTACTACACCCGGTGGGCCAAGACGTGGGAGTTCCAGGCGCTGTTGAAGGCCCGGCCGATGGCCGGCGATCTCGAACTGGGCCGGCGCTACATCGAGGCGTTGAGCCCGATGGTGTGGACCGCGTCCGAGCGTGAGGCGTTCGTTCCGGAAGTGCAGGCGATGCGCCGGCGCGTCGAGGAACTCGTCCCCGCGGAACTGCGCGAACGCGAACTGAAACTCGGACGCGGCAGCCTGCGCGACGTCGAGTTCGCAGTCCAGCTGCTGCAGCTCGTGCACGGTCGCGCCGACGAATCGCTGCGGGTCCCCAACACGGTCGAAGCGTTGTCGGCGCTCGCGGAAGGCGGGTATGTCGGCCGCGACGACGCCGCGAACCTGCGGGCGTCGTACGAGTTCCTGCGATTGCTCGAACACCGGCTGCAACTGCAGAAGCTCAAGCGCACCCACACCCTGCCGCCCGCCGAGGACCGGGAGGCACTGCGCTGGCTGGCCCGTGCCGCGCACATGCGGCCGGACGGTCGCAACGACGCCCTCGGGGTGCTCGAGGCCGAGATCAAACGGAACTCGGCCCGGGTCCGCAAGCTGCACGCCAAGCTGTTCTACCGTCCGCTGCTCGAATCGGTGGCCCGTCTCGACGCGGAGGCCGTGCGCCTGTCGCCGGAAGGCGCGGTGCGTCAGCTCGCGGCGCTCGGCTACAGCGCACCGGAACACGCGCTCGGACACCTGACCGCGCTGTCCGGTGGTGCCTCGCGCAAGGCGCGGATCCAGGCACTGATTCTTCCGCAGCTGCTCGAATCGCTGAGCGACACAGTCGATCCCGACGCGGGCCTGCTGGCGTACCGGCGTCTGTCCGATGCGATGTACAACGCGGTCTGGTTCCTGCGGACACTGCGCGACGAACCCTCGGTCGCCGAACGGCTGATGACGGTGCTCGGATCGTCGGCGTTCGTGCCGGACCTGCTCATCAACGCCCCCGACGTGGTGCGCCTGTTCGCGGACGGCCCGAACGGTCCGCGCCTGCTCGAACCGCAGCCCGAGGAGGTCGCGAAGGCGATCGTCACGTCGTCGGCGCGGTACGACGATCCGGTGCGTGCGATCGGGGCGGCCCGATCGCTGCGGCGCGCCGAACTCGCCCGCGTCGCCAGCGCCGACATCCTCGGCATGCTCGACGTGCCCCAGGTGTGCCGGGCCCTGTCGAGCGTGTGGTCCGCGGTGCTCGAGGCGGCGCTGGCCGCGGTGATCCGCGCGTCCGTGCAGAAGCAGGGCCCTGCGCCCGCGCGCATCGCGGTGATCGGCATGGGCAGGCTCGGCGGCGCCGAACTGGGCTACGGGTCCGATGCCGACGTGCTGTTCGTGTGCGAGCCGCTACCGGACGCCGACGAAACGGTGGCCGTCAAGTGGTCCAACCAGATCGCCGAACAGGTCCGCAAGCTGCTCGGGGCGCCGAGCACCGATCCGCCGCTCGAGGTGGACACGGGTCTGCGGCCCGAAGGTCGCACCGGGCCGTTGGTGCGCACACTCGCCTCGTACCAGGCGTACTACGCGCAGTGGGCGCAGGCGTGGGAGGTGCAGGCGCTGCTGCGCGCGCACACCGCGGCCGGCGACCCCGATCTCGGTGAGCGGTTCCTGCGCATGATCGACGCGGTGCGCTATCCGGCGGGCGGGGTGTCGCAGGAGGCGGTGCGCGAGATCCGGCGGATCAAGGCGCGCGTCGACTCGGAGCGGCTGCCGCGCGGTGCGGATCCGGCGACCCACACCAAGCTCGGCCGCGGTGGACTGGCGGACATCGAGTGGACCGTGCAGTTGCTGCAACTGCAGCACGCCCACCGTATTCCGGCGCTGCACAACACCTCGACGCTCGAGACGCTCGATGCGATCGGTGCCGCGGAACTGGTCAGCGAGGAGGACGTCGCGCTGCTGCGGGAGTCCTGGCTCCTGGCGACGCGGGCCCGCAACGCGCTCGTGCTGGTGCGGGGCAAACCGACCGATCAATTGCCCGGGCCGGGTAAGACGCTGACCGCCGTCGCGCGGGTCGCCGGATGGGACGGGGACGCCTCCGAGTTCCTGGACCACTATCTGCGGGTCACGCGGCGTGCCCGGGCCGTCGTCGAGCGGGTCTTCGGCGGAACCGACAACGGTTACGGAAGCGCGCACGGGTACGACGGTCACGGATAGGGGGCCACGGGTAGGGGCCTTGGGTCAGGGGGAGCGGTCAGCTCTGCGCGAAGAGGCGGATGCGCTGTTCGCGGCTGCGCTCGAGATGTGCGCGCATGTGCTCGCGCGCGGCGCTTTCGTCGCGGGCCCGCAGGGCGGCCAGGATCTGCTCGTGCTCGGCGTTGAGGAGGTCGGGTTCGCCGTAGTTGGACGGCGGCCCCGAGTCGTAGATGCGCAGCTGGGTGGTCAGGCGCACCAGGAGCGCGGTGATGGTCGAGTTGTGCGCGGCCTGCCACAGGGCCTCGTGGAACCGGAAGTTCCCGCTGCGTACTTCGGCGTCGTCGGTTGCGGCGCAACAGAATCCGTGGAGCTGTTCGAGGCGTGCCATGTCGAGTTCGGTGTGCCGGACGGCGGCGGCCCCGGCGGCTTCGGATTCGAGCGCGACACGTGCGGCGTAGATCTCGATGACATCCTCGGCGGTTCCCGAGCGCACCCGGAAGCCGCGGGTGGCGCGCTCGAGCAGCCCGTCGTGGGCGAGCCAGTTGAGTGCTTCGCGGATCGGGGTGCGGGAGGCTCCGTAGGTCTCGCTGAGCTGAGTCTCGTGCAGGGCGGCGCCCCGGGGGAACTTGCCGGCAAGGATGTCCGCGCGCAGACGCAGGTACTGCTTCGACGTCTGGTCGTCGCGTCCGGTCGGGGGCTCCGAGAGCAGGGAACCGGTCAGGTCCGCGGTGGTGTCGCCGTGGGTCATGGGTCAGATTATGCCATCGACGACATCCGGATACTTGCGTATACGTTATTCGTCGTTTAGCGTCGCTGCGGTGAGCGACGACAGGCGAGACGTACTGATCAGGGCCGAGGACCTGGCCCGGAATCCGGGTGCCTACACGATCCTCGACGCGACCGTCTCGTTCCCCAAGCCCCGCTTCGACGGCGACTACCGGCCCGAATCCGGTCTCGCCGACTGGGAGCGCGCCCACATTCCCGGCTCGCTGCACGCGGATCTGCTCGGCGATTTCAGTGCCGTCGACGCGAACCTGCACTTCACCCGCCCGGCACCCGACCGGCTCGCGGACGCTCTCGCGTCGCTCGGCGTCACACCCGACGCCGAGATCGTGGTGTACGACCAGGGCACGAACACCTGGTCCGCGCGACTGTGGTGGATGCTGCGCAACATCGGGATCGCCGCACGGGTCCTCGACGGCGGACTCGCCCGCTGGACGGCACTCGGACTGCCCGTCGAGACCGGCGCGGGGGAGCTGCGCGCGGCGACCGAACGGTGGGCACAGCCGGCCGACCGTGGCCTGTGGCGCGACCGCGACGCCGTGCTCGCCATCAGCGCCGGCGATGCCCCCGGCACGCTGGTCTGCGCGCTCGACCCGGAGCAGTTCGCGGGCACCGCGACGACTCGCTACTCGCGGCGCGGCCACATCCCGCGCAGTCTCAACCTGCCGGCGAAGAGCCTGCTCGACGACGGGCTGCTGCGGCCGGACGAGGCGGTGTCGGCGGAGGCCGAGGCGGTGCTCGCCGAGGTCGAGCGCCCGGTGGTCCTCTACTGCGGCGGCGGTGTCTCGGCCTGCCTGGTCGCACTCGCCCTCGTGCGCGCGGGGTTCGACGACCTGGCCGTGTACGACGGATCGCTCGAGGAATGGACGGCCGATCCCGCACTGCCGATGGTCACGACCGTGCCTTCCGGGGACCGGGAGGGTGACACATGACGCGATGTCGCCGCTCCTGATCGTCCCGAACCCGACTTCCCCTCTCCGACAGGAACTTCTGTGACTACTACGACGAAAGCCCCCACCGTCGACGATGTGGCCGCCGCGCTCGAGGCGCTGCGTGCCCAAGTGCCGCTGGTGCAGTCGCTGACGAACATCGTCTCCGCCAACTTCCTGACCAACGTGCTGCTCGCGGCCGGTGCCAGCAACGCCCACATCGACAACGCCCACGAGGCCGGTGGGTTCGCCCGGATCGCCGGCGGTGTGCTGGTCAATCTCGGCACCCCGGACGACGGCACCACCGCCGCGTTCACCGAGGCCGCCGGTGCCGCCCGCGAGGCCGGAACTCCGTGGGTCCTCGACCCGGTCGGCGTCGGCGGGTTGCCGTGGCGCACCGGCCTGGCCGCCGATCTGCTGGCCCTGCACCCGACCGCGATCCGGGGCAACGCCTCGGAGATCATCGCGCTCGCCGGTCTGGGCGGCGACACCCGCGGCGTCGACAGCGCCGACGAGGCCGCCGCCGCGGTCCCCGCGGCGCTGGCGCTGCTCGAGCACGCCGACGCTGTCTCGGCCTCCGGGCCCGTCGACTACCTGGTCGGCCGCGACCGCGACGGTGGGATCACCGGCGTGCGCATCGCCGGAGGCAGCGCGATGCTTCCGCGTGTGACCTCCACCGGCTGCTCGCTCGGGGGCCTGGTCGCGGCCTACCTGGCGGTGGCACCGACCCCCTTGATCGGTCTGGCCGCCGCGCACACCCACGTCGCGGTCGCCGCCGAGATCGCCGAGGAGAACTCCACGGGCCCGGGATCGTTCGCCGTTGCCTACCTCGACGCGCTGTACGCGGTCGACGCCGACACGTTGCGGGCCCGCGCCCGCATCGAGGCGCTCGATCTTTCGAACTGAGGACGAAAAACGATGGGCATCAAGACTTTCTGGTATCTCACGCAGGCCGACGGGGACTACCCGTGGAGCCCGGGCGGGCTGTATCCGGTCGACGGGCAGCGGCAGATCGAGCTGGCGAAGACGATCGACAACGGCGGGTTCGACGGCGCGCTCGTCGCGACGTGGCCGAACGATCCGTTCATCTCGGCGACCTGGGCGGCCGCGCACACCACGCGCATGAAGTTCCTCGTCGCGATCTACGCGAACATGACGCCGGCGCGTCTGCTCGCGGAGAAGGCGCTGACGTTCGACGCGTTCAGCGGTGGCCGCCTGATGATCAACTCCGTCAACGGCCGCGAGAACATCCTCACGAAGTACGACATGAACGTCGAGCACGACCGGCGGTACGAACTGGGGGAGAAGTACTGGGCGGACTTCCGGCGGATCTACGCCGAGGGCACCGAGTCGAACTTCCCGAACACGCCGCTGCGTATCGACGCGCCGAGCGACGACCACATCGTTCCGCTGTGGGGAACCGGGGATTCACCTGCGGGACTGCAGAATTCCGGCAAGGTGCTCGACGCGTACCTGGTCATGTTGCGCGAGACGGCGTTCGTCGAGTCCAAGTTCACCGCGGCGCGTGAGTCCGCGGCCGCCGAGGGGCGGGAGTTCAGCGACTTCGGTGCCCTCTCCGGTGTCATCGTCCGGCCGACGCAGTCCGAGGCCCTGGACCGGTTCCGATCGTTGTTCGAGAAGGCCGGGATCGACCGGATCACCGACGTCCTGGACAAGGCGGTGCGCCGTCGCACGGGCGGCAAGCAGGACCTCAAGACGTTCGTCGCGCGCGACGCGCAGCGACAGGGCTGGGTCGACACGATCAACGCCGGTCGACTGCCCGAACCGAAGGACCTGTATCTCGGTGACGGCCTGTATGCCGGCATCACCGCGTGGTCGCCGCTCGACATCTTCGCGACCGGATCGTCGGCCGTGTACTACGCCGGAACGCCGGACGAGATCACGGGGCACGTGCGCGCGCTGCGTGACCGGACGGGCCTGACGACGCTGATCCTGGCCGGCTGGCCACTGATCGACGAGGCGAAAAATGTTGCCGAGCATCTGATTCCGCGCTTCCGCGAACTCTGAGTCGCGCTGCGGCGAGGCCACCACGGCTGGGACCCCGGTCCCGGCGGTGGTGGCCTTTTGCGTTGCGGAAATTCGGACTGGTCAGTAATTGATTGTTAATGTAGGTTGCCCAAAGTAAGGTAAGCCAGACCTCAGTCCGAATCAGAGAAGAGTGACATGCAGTTGACGCGCACCGTTCGGCGCTCTCATGCCGTACCCCTCGTTCTTGCGCCCGCGCTCCTCGTGGCTGCCTGCGGCTCCGGCGACACCACGGACGCCGCGTCCGGTCCGGCAACCGCGGACTCGCTCACCGTCGCCGTCGCCAAGGACAGCGGCCCGCTGAACATCTTCGTCGGCCAGACCGACCAGATGACCGAGCTGGTCTACGACAAGCTCCTGTCGCCGTCGCCGTACGTCGCGGAACCGCAGCCGTGGCTCGCCACCGACGTGCGCCAGGTGAACCCCACGACCTGGGAAGTCGACCTGCGCGACGACGTGACCTGGCACGACGGTGAGGCGTTCACACCCGAGGACGTCGTCTTCAGCTTCCACTTCATGCACGCCGCGCCCACCGGGCGGTTCACCCACCACGTCAACGATGTTCCGTCGATCTCGACGATCGACGTCACCGGTGAGCACTCGGTGCGGTTCGTCTGCGACTACTCGTGCCCGGAACTCGGCACCGTGACGCTCGCCGACCTGCCGATCCTGCCCGAGCACGTGTGGGCGAACGTCGACCCGGCCAAGGTCAAGGAAGTCACCGACCTGCCGGTCGGCACGGGCCCCTTCAAGCTCGTCGACTACAGCCCCACGACCGGATACCGCTTCGAGGCCAACGAGAACTACTTCGCCGGTGCACCGACCGTCGACGAACTGATCATGCCGGTGATCTCCGACTCCTCCGCCGCATTCACCGCGCTTCGTTCCGGACAGGTCGACGCCGTCGACCGGGCGCTGCCCCCCGAGCTGGTCGATCAGTTCACCGCGTCGAACGACATCGGCACGGTGGACGTGGATCCGCTGGGTTTCAGCGAGATGCGGATCAACTTCACCCGTGAACCGTTCGCGCAGGCGGATTTCCGCGCGGCTCTGAGCTTCGCGTTCGACCGCGACAAGATGCTCGACATCGTCGCGCTGGGGAAGGGACGACCCAGCACCCAGGGCTATGTGCACCCGGATGCGCCCTTCGCCGATCCCGACGCACACACCCCTTACGATCTCGCGCGGGCCGAGGCCCTGCTCGACTCCCTCGGATGGAAGGACGTCGACGGCGACGGTACCCGCGAGAACCCGGCCGGTGTGAAGCCTGCTCCGTTCGAGCTGGTCGTCAACGGCGGCAATCCGCAGCACGTGCGTGCCGCCGAACTGATCGCCGAGGACTTCGGTGAGGCCGGATTCGATGTCGTCATCGAGCCCCTCGAGGCGGGTTCTCTGTCGAGTGCGTCGTCCAAGAAGGAGTACGACTTCCTGATCGGCGACATCGTCCCGCACGGGACCGCCGACCCGACGCAGCTGATCATGTCGCACCGCTCCGGCTACCTGTGGGATTCCCCGGACATCGCCTACCCGGAATACGATGCCCTGTACGAGAAGTGGCGTGCCACCGACTCCTACGACGAGCGTGTCGAGATCCTGAAGGAGATCCAGAAGCTGATCAACCGTCAGCCCACCACCCTTCCCCTGTACTACGCGGAGGAGACCTGGGCCTACGACGCCGACAGCTTCGCGGGCTGGGTCGAGACCCCCGGTTACGGCCTCGTCCACAAGTGGTCGTTCCTGCCGGCCGACGTCGTCGCCGCCGCGAACGCGGAAGCGCCGCAGGACTGATCGATGGTCATTCTGCGCCGAGCAGGGCAGTACGCCCTCGTGCTGTGGGCGGCGGTGACGCTGAACTTCGCACTGCCGCACCTCGCACCGGGTGATCCGGTCGGTTACCTCTACGTCGGCGACCTGCAGGCCCTCGACGAGAAATACCTCGCGGAACTCCGCACCGGATACGGCCTCGACAGGCCGATCCTCGAGCAGTACCTCTCGTTCTGGTCGGGGCTGCTGCGAGGAGATCTCGGGATGTCCGTGCAGTACAACAGGCCTGTTCTCGACGTGTTGGGGGAGAAGCTGTCCTGGACGGTCGCGTTGGTCGGCATCTCGATGGTGCTGGCCTTTGTGATCGGCACCCTGCTCGGCGCGTGGGCCGCGTGGCGACGCGGCACCGCGAAGGAGACCGGCACGGTTGTCGGTGTCCTTGCCATGGATTCGATGCCCGGCTTCTGGGTGGGTATGATCCTCATCGCCGTGTTCTCGGTGACGCTCGGCTGGTTCCCGTCCTACGGGGCCGCGACGATCACCGCGACCGGCGGGCAGTGGCTCGCCGAAGTCGCCTCGCGCATGGTTCTTCCCGTCGCGACGCTGACCATCGCGAGCATCGGCGGATTCTTCCTGATGACCCGGGCCGCAATGATCGGCGTGCTCGACGAGCCGTTCATCCGGCTCGCCCGGGCCAAGGGACTCGGGGAGTTCCGGGTGGCGCTCCGGCACGCGCTGCGCAACGCGGTGCTGCCCGTCTACACGACCCTGACCCTGACGGTCGGCGTGCTGCTGTCCGGCGCGGTCGTCGTCGAGTCGGTGTTCGCGTATCCGGGGCTGGGCAAACTCACCTACGACGCAGTGACCGCCCGCGACTATCCGTTGCTGCAGGGTGCGTTCCTGCTCGCGACCGTCGGTATCGTCGCGGCGAACCTGCTGGCCGATCTGACCTATCCGCTGCTCGATCCGCGGGTGCGCCGCGACCGGACCGCGGCCGGACGCACCGAGGTGGCCGTATGAACGTCAGCCGCTTGAACATCGTCGGAACCCGAACGCGATCCCAGCGCCTCGCGCTCGTCGGCGCGGTACTGCTCGGTGTGCTGCTGCTGTGCGCGATTTGCGCACCGTGGCTCGCGCCGTTCGACCCCACCGAACGGGTGACGCGTCCGTTCGCGGCGCCGTCCGCCGAGCACTGGCTCGGCGCCGACGACGTCGGGCACGACCTGCTGTCCATGCTGATCCACGGCGCCCGGATCTCGCTGTTCGTCGGGATCGTCGCCGCGGTCATCGCCACCGCCGTCGGCACGATCGTCGGAGTCGTCGCGGGGTATTCGCGCGGGGTGGTCGACACCGTGCTGATGCGCATCGTCGACGTCGTTCTCGCACTGCCGGTGCTGCCGCTCACCATCGTCATCGGCGTTTTCGCCGGGCCCGGTCTGCGCACGCAGGTCATGGTCATTTCGGGGGTGTTGTGGGCGGGACTGGCTCGCGAGCTGCGCGCACAGGTTCTCACGCTGCGCGAACGCGATCACATCCAGGCCGAACGTGCCATGGGTGCCGGTCCCGGGTACGTGCTGCGGCGTCATATCGCCCCGGCGGTCGTGCCGCTGGTGGTCCCGCAGTTCGTGCTGACCATCAAGACTGCGGTGTTGCTCGAAGCATCGCTCGCGTTCCTGGGACTCGGCGACATCTCCGCCGCGAGCTGGGGATCGATGCTGTCGATGGCGCACGCGCGCAGTGCCTTCCTGACCGACGCCTGGATCTGGTGGGTGATCCCACCCGGTGCGGCCATCGCCGTCACCGTGCTTGCGTTCGCGTTGCTCGGCAACGCCATCGAGGAGCGATCCCGCCCGATCCTCCTGCCGGCGAAGCGGTTCCGGAAGAAGGCCGCCACCGCGCCGGCCCGGATCGATCCGGGCGCGGATGCGGGAGCACCGCTGGTGATCGACGACCTCACCGTCGTCTACGGCGAGGACGGGCGCGGCGCCACGGAAGTCGGATTCACCGTCGGCGCAGGAGAACTCGTCGCCCTAGTCGGGGAATCCGGCAGCGGCAAGTCGACGGTCGCGGCGGCCACGATGGGGTTGCTGCCCCCGGCCGCGCGGATCGTTTCCGGGGCGGTGCGGGTCGACGGCCGTGACGTGGCCGGGATGAGCCCCGTGGAACTCCGGGGCCTGCGCGGCAACCGCATCGCCCTGATTCCGCAGGAGGCGCTGAGCGCCCTCGACCCCGTCCACACGATCGGTTCCCAGATCGACGAAGCCGTCCTCACCCACCGCTCGTGCACGAAAGCTCGAGCGCGCGAACGCACCCTCGAACTCCTGGCCGACGTGGGCCTCGACGCCGACAGGGTCGACGCCTACCCGCACCAGCTCTCGGGCGGCATGCGTCAGCGCGTCGTGATCGCAATGGCACTCGCCAACGAGCCGGACGTGCTCGTCGCCGACGAACCGACCAGTGGACTCGACGTGCTGCGCGAGGCCGAGGTGCTCGCGCTGCTCGACGAGCTTCGGGTGCGCCGGTCCCTCGCGTTGCTGATCGTCACCCACAACCTGCCGGTCGTCGAGCGGATCGCCGACCGCATCGCGGTGATGAAGGACGGCGAACTCGTCGAGATCGGTACCGCCGAACGGATCGTCGGGTCGCCCGTGCACCCGTACACCCGCAAACTCGTCGAATCGGCGCCCCGGCTGCGTCCGGCACTTCAGGAGGTCTTCGCGTGAGTGCACTGCTCGACATCGCGTCGCTTTCCGTCGCGTTCGACGGCAAGCCCGCGATCACGGACGTGACCCTGCAGGTCGCCGCGGGTGATTCCGTCGCGCTGGTGGGTGGTTCCGGAGCCGGGAAGTCCACCGTCGCACGGGCGGTCGCCGGTCTGGTGACCCCGACCGCGGGACGGATCGTCTTCGACGGAGTCGACCTGACCGCGGTGCCGCAGCGCCGGCGCGGCGCGGCGCGCAAGGGGATGCACCTGGTCTTCCAGGACCCGTACGCGTCGCTGCCGCCGACCCTCCGGGTGGGGGACGTCGTCGCCGAGCCGATGGTGATCCACCGTATCGGAGACCGTGACAGCCGCCGGCGGGCCGCGGTCGCGGCGCTCGAATCCGTCCACCTGCGTCCCGCCGAGAGCTTCCTGCAGCGCTACCCGCACGAGTTGTCCGGTGGGCAACGTCAGCGGGTTGCGTTCGCGCGGGCGCTGGTGACCCGGCCGAAACTGCTGCTCGCCGACGAACCGACCAGCGGTCTCGACGCGTCGCTGCGACTCGAGATCGTCGACCTCATGAGCGAACTCGCCGTTTCCGAGAACATGGCCGTCGTCCACATCACCCACGATCTGGCGCTGGCCGCCCGTAGTTGCCGCGACATCGTCGTGATGCAGGGCGGGCGCATCGTCGAAACCGGTCGCGCCGACACCGTTCTCGCCGACCCGGCACACGAATACACCGCCGCGCTCGTCGGTGCCGTGTCCGGTGTCTGAACCCGATTCTGTTGCAACCCGACTCACACCAGGAGATGTCCCGATGTCCGAAACCATCACCGTCGCCGAGAACGGCACCGTCATCGATTTCACCGTCGACGACGTCATGAAGTACCACGGCCCGGGATTCCCGGGCGGAGTTGCACACGCGGTGAAGGTCCTCGAGCGTGCGCTGCCGGTGCTGAGTCCCGACGCGCCCGCGGAGCGCCGCGAGATCACCGTCGCCACCGCGCACCGCGGTCCCGGCGTGTGCGACACGTTCGAGGCGGTGACCCGGGCCGTGACCGACGGACGGTTCACCGTCGACGCGGAACTCGAGCGCCGCGACCGCGGGCAGACGCTGGAGCGGTACGTGTTCGTGCTGACCTACCTCGACCGGACCGTGCGGCTCGAGATCCGCGACGGCTTCGTCACCGACGAATTCATCACCCTCGGGCGCAAGGCCGACCGCACCGACGACGAGGAAGCACGCCTGACCGTGCTCAAGCAGGAGATGGCCGACCGGCTGCTCGCCGCACCCGCGGACGAGGTCTACGACATCGTGAACTGACGCGCACCGCGGTCGATTTCACCGATCGGGCGGACGGTGTCGGACGGTCCCGCTAATCTGCGCCCATGACCGAGAAGGCGAAAGGCCCGGAATCGTACTTTCCGTCGATCGAGAAGAAATACGGTCGCCCGATCGAGGAGTGGAAGGCGATGATCCGCGAGTCGGATCTGACCAAGCACATGGAATTGGTGAACTGGCTCAAGGCCGACCACGGCATGGGCCACGGACACGCCAATGCCCTTGTCGCCCACACCCTGAAAGAGAACGCGGGCTGAACCCGACAGGCCCGCCACCGCAGTGCGGTGGCGGGCCCGTTCGTGCGTAGAGCGTCAGGTGTTGTCGACCCAGCGCAACAGCGAGTACAGGAACCGCGTCGCGCCCGGCATGAAGTTGCTGCCGTGGTGGTACGTCGGATCGAGAGTCGTGACGATCAGGCGGCCCGCAGTCGAAGTGGTGTCCTCGTAGAGCATCATGCCCGCGTCGTGCGGATTGCCCTCGGCATCGGGTTCCTCGGAGACCACGAGCGGCACCACGTCCGCTTGGGTGCGGAGCAGCCCGTGGTGATGCCAGATGACGGATTTGGTGCTCAGGTACGCCCATGCCCCGTGGTCGTGGCTGCGGGTACGGATCAGCGGGTCCTCACCGTGGAGCCACCACCAGAAGTTCGTCGGCCGCGGTTCCCATTCGACGCCGGGAAGCCAGGTGTGGACGCCGTTCTCGCCGAGGACGACGAGCGTGTCGCCGCGCTCGGCGACCGCGCGGAACCGATCGGCATGGCGTGCGACGAGTCCGGGATGCAACCGGTCGGCGACGATCACCGTCGAGTAGCCGTCGAGATCGCCGTCGGCGAGGTCGGCCAGGTAGTGGAAGTCCGGCTGGTAGGCGAGCACCGCCGGGTCCTTCATCGTCTGCAGATGGGGGTAGGACCCGCCGTGGACGATGGCCAGGCGCCGGCTCCGCAGGGGTGCGATGTCGGTGCGGGAGAAGGGTTCGGCGGTGCTCATCGCTGCGTCAGCCAATCGATCAGTTGCGGGGTCATCCGCGCGGACGTGTTCGGGTCGTTCTTCCAGCCGGTCAGGTCGTTCCCGCCGTGGACGAGCACCTGGCCGTCGCCGAGCGGATAGACGAAGTCGAGCGGCAATGCGTGCCGGCCGATGCGGGTCGTGACGATCGCATCGTCGGGAATCTTGTCGACGTAGCCGCGCGCGTAGAAGCCGGTGACGCCCTTACGGGAACTCAGGTCGGCGGGATCGACACCGTCCCACACAGGGTGCGGATCGCCGAGCGTGATCGCGAGGTCCTTCGGGCCGGTGTAGGCGAGCTTGCGCCACACCCCCAGCCCGGGAAGGAAATCCGTCAACGCGTGACCCATGACGGCGATGCGGCCGCCGCGGGTGACGAACCCGATGAGCAGATCGCGGTTGCGCTCGAGGAAGATCTGGTCGACACCGCCGCCGATGATCAGGCCCCGCACTGTCGTGAGGTCGACGTGGGGGAGGTTGTAGACGTCGACCTGGCCGACGCGGGGTCCGGTTCCGGGTTCACCGGCGAGGTTTTCGGTGCCCATCGTCACGTGCAGGACAGCGGCGATCGCGGTGGGCTCGTCGATGGTGGAGGGCGGCCGGTTCGATTGGGGCACTGTTGCTTCCTGGTGTTGGCTTCCGGGGCACGGGTCCGGTCTCCGCGACTGGGTCGCGGGCCGGGCTCGCCGGGTTCGTCCGAATAAGGGGAACCTTAAGTAGTAAAGGTAAACCTAACCCACTCACCCAGGCAAGCTGCCCACGACACAGGGCGTCGGCAGCGGTGTGCTGCCGACGCTGCAAATGTCGCGTGCGCCCGTCAGTTACAGACGACGGTGAGACCGAGGCCCCGCCAGATCTTGTATTCGACGAAGTCCCACTCCTGGTCCCACGAATCCCACTCGGGGCGGATCTCCGTGCGGAAACCCTTGTCCCGCTGCTCGGTGACGTTGCACACGGTCAGCGCGCTGCCGGACTTGTTGGTGATGGTGTACGGGATGCCCTGCGATTCGAGGGTGGCGACGGCATCCTGCTCGCTCATGCCGACGACGTTGGGGATTCCGACGACGAGGATGTCCTCGTACAACCACTCGGCGGATGCAACTCCGGTGCCGAGGGTGAGTGCGGTGGTGGCCGCGAGAACCGCGGCGGTCAGGGTTCTGCGCATGACGACGTCCTTCCGGAGACGATGCCGGATCGAAATGCGGACCCGGCCACGAAAGCCGGGCGACGGGACGGGTCGCCGCAGTGCCCCGCGCTGTGCGGCGAGCCGGATGCGCACGGAAGGATCGGGTCACGCCGGTCGACGTGGCCGCCGAGGTGTGGACGCGATCCGGTGCTCATCGGGTGTAGCTCATCGGGATGTATTCGTCGCGGGCCGTTGCGACGAATGTGCGTTACGTCACAAATCGTACCCCCCGGTCTGTGGAGGTGGTGGCGACTTCGGCAACTCGTTATTGACAGTACACTGTCGAATTGACAGGATGCTGGCATAGAACGAACGACACCGGAGGTTGCCATGACAGCCACGCTCGGCACCGTGTTCCTCGCCGTCTACGACACCCTGGCCGACTGGGAGACCGGCCACGCCGTCGCTCACCTGGCCCGCGCCGGCTACACGATCCGGGCCGTCGGGCCGAGCCGCGAGCCGGTCACGACCATGGCCGGCATCCGCATCGTCCCGGATCTGGCCCTCGACGAGGTCGCTGCCGGCGACGCCGCCCTGCTCGTGCTTCCCGGGGCCGACCTGTGGGACACCGGCGACGAACTGGCGCCGTATTCGCGCCTCGCCCGCGAATTCCTCGACGCCGGCGTGCCCGTCGCGGCGATCTGCGGCGCCACCGCAGGGCTCGCCCGCGAAGGCCTGCTCGACGACCGCGATCACACCAGCAACGTGTCCTTCTACCTCGATGCCACCGGCTACGGGGGAGCGGGTCGCTACGTCGAGGCGGATGCCGTCACCGACGGCATCCTCGTCACCGCCGGTGGCACCGAACCGGTGGCCTTCGCCCGCGAGATCCTCGGCCTTCTCGGCGTGTACGAGGGTGAGGTGCTCGACGCGTGGTACCGGCTGTTCCACGACTCCGACGCCTCCGCCTTCCCCGTCCTCGAGGCGGCCGAACAGGCGGCGGGCGGCGACCGGTGAGCGGTGCCGATCAGGAGCTGCTCAGCCGGGCCGCGCTGAACGTCTTCCGTCTCAACGGCCAATTCCTCTCGGCTGCAGAGGAACTCGCGAAACCGGCAGGCTTGACCGCGGCGCGCTGGCAGGTGCTCGGCGCTGTCCTGCGCGAACCGCTTCCGGTCGCCGGAATCGCTCGCGCGATGGGTATCACGCGGCAGTCGGTACAGCGCATCGCGGATCTGCTCGTCGACCAGGGGCTCGCGGAGTACGCCCCGAACCCGGCGCACCGCCGGGCCAAGTTGGTCGCACCCACGGAAGCGGGCCGCGCGGCGATCGAACGCATCGGTCCGGCACACGCCGAACTGGCCGCGCGACTCGCCGGCGCGCTCGGTGCCGAGGGCTTCGCCGAGACGGTGCGGGTCCTCGAACGGCTCTCCTCGACGCTGGACGCCCTGGGCGTCGCCCGGTAGCACTCTGAGCACCGTGACCACCACGAGGGTGTGGTATGCGTCACAATCGAGCAAAATGCTCAGTTGTTCTCTCTGCTGTTGACGGATTAAATCAGGAATGGAGATTATTGCTGCACCAATTGATGTGATTCGAGCGACACTGCACAACGGATGTCGCAAAGGAACGGTGGTGTGCGATGACCGAGATCGCGGTCCGTGAAAGCGACAGCCTTCCCTACGATCTGAACGACCGATACCGCTCCGGCTCCGGGACGGTCCTGCTCACGGGTGTGCAGGCCATTGCCCGGCAGCTCGTCGAACAGCATGTGCGGGACATCCGCGAGGGCCGTCGCGTGGCGACCTTCGTCTCCGGGTATCCCGGAAGCCCGCTCGGCGGCCTGGACAAGTTGCTGCACGGCATGCCGAAGGTGCTCGCCGAACACGACATCACGTTCACCCCGGGGTTCAACGAGGAACTCGCCGCGACGGCGGTGTGGGGCAGCCAGGCGGACCTCGGAGCGGGCACGCCGACCCACGACGGCGTCGTCGGCGTCTGGTACGGCAAGGGTCCCGGCCTCGACCGCGCCACCGACGCGCTCCGGCACGCCAACATGTACGGCGTCTCGCCCACCGGCGGCGTGCTGCTGATGGTCGGTGACGACCCCGCGTCCAAGTCCTCGACCGTGCCCGCCGTGAGCGAGCGGTCCCTGGCCGCCCTCGGCATCCCGGTGCTGTTCCCGCGCAACGCCGCCGAGATCGTCTCGATGGGCCTGCACGGCGTCGCCCTCTCGCGGGCCTCCGGTTGCGTCGTCGCCCTCAAGATCGTCGCCGATGTCGCCGACGGCGCCTGGAGCGTCGACGGGTCGGTCGCGGACACCGAGATCACCGTTCCCGAAATCTCTTGGGAAGGGAAGCCGTTCGTCTACAAGCAGCGCCCGATGGCCGCGCCGGTCGACAGTGTGATCGCCGAAGCGGACCTGTACGGGCCGCGCTGGGCGATGGTCCAGGCCTACGGCAAGGCCAACGCGCTCGACGTCATCGAGGTCGACCCCGCCCACGCCCGCATCGGCCTCGTTGCCACCGGCACCACCTTCGACGCGCTGCGTCAGGCCCTGCTCGACCTGTCCGTCACCGACGCCGACCTGCACAAGGCCGGAATCCGGCTGATGCGCATCGGCATGCCGTACCCGATCGGACCCGACCTGGTCCGCGAGTTCGCCGACGGGCTCGAGCGCATCGTCGTCGTCGAGGACAAGACCGCCTTCGTCGAAACCCAGATCCGCGAGATCCTCTACGGAACCGAATCGGCGCCGGTCATCGTCGGCAAGAAAGACGCCGACGGACGGCGACTCGTCCCGGTGGACGGCGAACTGACCGCCGGCCGGATCCGCGGGCCGCTGCGCCGCGTGCTGAAGGGGCACGTGGACCTCGGTCCCGCGCCGCTGCCGCAACTCCCGCTCGAGGTGCTCTCGGCCACCCGGACCCCCTACTTCTGCAGCGGTTGCCCGCACAACCGTTCCACCGCGCTGCCGGAAGGGTCGATCGGCGGCGGCGGCATCGGCTGCCACGCGCTCGTCACGATGTCCGGCCGCGCCGACAGTGCGGTCACCGGCCTGACCCAGATGGGCGGTGAGGGCACCCAGTGGATCGGGCAGGCCCCGTTCACCGACGTCGGCCACATGTTCCAGAACCTCGGTGACGGAACGTATTTCCACTCCGGGCAGCTCGCCGTCCAGGCGTGTGTCGCCGCCGGCGTGAACATCACCTTCAAGCTGCTCTACAACGACGTCGTCGCCATGACCGGTGCGCAGGACGCCGAGGGCGCGCTGACCATTCCCGCGCTCACCCACAAGCTCACCACCGAAGGCGTCAAGCAGATCATCATCTGCTCCGACGAACCGAAGCGGCATCGCAAGCGCAAGCTCGCCCGCGGCGTGACGGTCTGGCACCGCGACCGCCTCGACGAAGCGCAACGCGTGCTGCGCGACGTTCCCGGCGTCACCGTGCTCATCTACGACCAGCACTGCGCCGCCGACGCGCGACGTCAGCGCAAGCGCGGCACCCTGCCGACCCGCACGACCCGTGTCGTGATCAACGAAGCGGTGTGCGAAGGCTGCGGCGACTGCGGCGTCAAGAGCAACTGCCTGTCGGTGCAGCCCGTCGACACCGAGTTCGGTTCCAAGACCCGCATCGACCAGACCTCCTGCAACACCGACTACTCGTGCCTCGACGGCGACTGCCCGTCGTTCGTCACCGTCGAGATCGACCCCACCCGCAAGGCCAAGAAGCGCACCGCACCCACGCCGCCCGCCGTGCCCGACGTCGAGACCGCGGTCGCCGGCACCCGCAACGTGTTCCTCGCCGGTATCGGCGGAACCGGCATCGTCACCGTCAACCAGGTCCTCGCGACCGCGGCGATGCGCGCCGGCTTCGAGGTCGAATCCCTCGACCAGATCGGGATGAGCCAGAAGGCCGGACCGGTGGTGTCGCACCTGCGGTTCGCCCCCGACGAGCTCGAACCCGGCAATCGCGTCGGCACCGGCGGTGCGTCCTGCCTGCTGGCCCTCGACCTGCTCACCGCTGCCGACGCGAAGAACCTCGCCTACGCCGATGCGGCCACCACCGTCGCGGTCGCGTCGACGAGCCGCACCCCCACCGGTGACATGGTGTACGACCGGTCGATCCGCCACCCCGACGAGGCGCAGCTGCTGTCGCGGCTCGAGGAGGCCACCGCCCGGCTCGCCTCGTTCGACGCCCTCGCCGCCGCACAGGCCCTGTTCGGGAACACCGCCGCCGCGAACTTCCTCGTCGTCGGTGCCGCCCATCAGCTGGGCGGCCTGCCGATCCCGGCCGAGGCCATCGAGGAGGCCATCGAGCTCAACGGTGTCGCGGTCGCGGCGAACATCGCGGCGTTCCGCTGGGGACGTGCGGCCGTCGCCGACCCCGACGCGTTCGCCGCGGCGACCGAGCCGGTCCGCGCGCAGCGCTCCGAGACCGTCGTCCCGGAGGAGCTGCTGGCCGGGACGACGTTCGACGGTGAGGTGCTGCGTCTGGTCCGGATCCGTGCTGCCGCGCTGATCGACTACCAGGGCCGCCGTCTGGCCGCCCGGTACATCGAGCAGGTGCAGTCCGTCTGGGAGGCCGAGCGTCGCGCCACCGACCGCACCGCCTTCTCCGAGGCGGTCGCCCGCGGCCTGTTCAAGTTCACCGCGTACAAGGACGAATACGAGGTCGCACGGATGCTCGTCGATCCGGCCTTCCTGGACGAGGTGAACGCGCAGGTGCCCGACGGGGCGGACCTGACCTATCGCCTGCACCCGCCGGTCCTCCGGGCACTCGGCCGCAAGAAGAAGGTCGGCTTCGGGCCCAGAACCCATGTGGCACTGCGTCTTCTGGCGAAGGGCAAGCGACTGCGCGGAACCCGGCTCGATCCCTTCGGCTACGCCCACGTGCGCAAGGTCGAACGCGAGCTGCTCGCGCACTACACCGACACCGTCCTGGGTCTCGCCGCAGACCTGAACGAGGACACCTACGACCGCGCGGTCCGCATCGCGGACCTGGCCGACACCGTCCGCGGGTACGAGGACGTCAAGCTGCGCTCGATCGAGCGCTACCGCACGCAGCTCGCCGAACTCGGCGTCTACGCCCCGTCGGCACAAACCCCCGAAACCTCCCAGATCTCCACCGCCCGAAAGGAATCCGTCGCGTGAGCACCCCCACCGTCATCCGCCCCCTCGAGGACACCGCAGCAGGAGTCTTCGGCCGGTCCCGCAATCTGTCGGATCGCCCGCACGAACAGGTCGTGTTCTGTGAGGACGCCGCGACCGGGCTCCGCGCGATCATCGCGATCCACTCCACCGCACTCGGACCCGCGCTCGGCGGAACCCGTTTCTACCCGTACGCCGACGAACGGCAGGCGCTCGACGACGTGCTGCGCCTCTCGCGAGGAATGACCTACAAGGCCGCGGTGTCCGGCGTCAACCTCGGTGGCGGCAAGGCCGTGATCATCGGCGACCCGACCACCGTCAAGACCGAGGCGCTGCTCGCCGCGTACGGCCGGTTCGTCGACTCCCTCGGCGGCCGGTACATCACCGCCGCAGACGTGGGAACCTTCGCCTCCGACCTCGATGTCGTGGGCCGTCACACCGCCCACGCGGTCGGCCGGACCGTCGCGGCCGGTGGATCCGGGGACAGCTCCCCGCTCACCGCGCTCGGCGTGTTCCAGGCGATGCGTGCCGGTGCCGAAAATGTCTGTGGTGCACCGAGTCTCGACGGACGCGTCGTCGGTGTCGAGGGTCTCGGCAAGGTCGGCTACTCGCTCGTCGGCCTGCTCGCCGCGGACGGCGCCCACGTGGTGGTCTCCGACGTGAATCCCGCTGCGATCGAACGTGTCGTCTCGGACTTCCCGAACGTGCGGGTCGCCGACAGTGTCGTCGAGGCGCCGCTGGACGTGTACGCACCGTGTGCGCTGGGCGGCACGCTCTCGTCCGTCACGGCCCGGTCCCTGGACGCGCGGCTCGTGTGCGGCGCTGCGAACAACCAGCTCGCGGCCCCCGAGATCGAAAACCTGCTGGGGGAGCGCGGTATCACGTGGGTGCCCGACTACGTCGCCAACGCCGGCGGCCTGATTCAGGTGGCGGGGGAGGTCGACGGTTTCGACGCGGCGGCCGTGCGTTCCGACGTCGAGGCGATTTTCGACCGCACCTCCGAGATCTTCGAGATGGCACGGGTTCTGGGCACCGGGCTCGGCGCCGCCGCGAACCGGATCGCGGAGCAGCGCATCGACGCAGCGTAGGTAATACGAAACAGAGGCAGGGGAGTCGCTACGGCGGCTCCCCTGCCTCGTTGTGTCCGTCCGTGTGTCGCCGTCAGGGAAGGTCCGCGACCGGCGTCGAACGGCCGTGTCCGGCACCGCGGGTGAGCTGATCGAGCAGGGGCTGCGTCCGGTACGCCACCGGGGTCGTCAGGGCCAGCGTCGTGGTGGTGTGTGCGACGCCTTCGATCGAGTGGATGCGTTCGAGCACCTGCAGCAGATTCTCCTGCGACTGGGCCGCCATGCGGATCAGCAGGTCCTCCCGGCCCGTGGTCGCGTGGACCTCGAGCACCTCGGGGAACCGTTCCAGTTCGGCGATCACGTGGCCCATGCGGGCCTGGACCAGCTCGGCGCCGATGAACGCCTGCAGGGGCAGGCCCAGCTTCGGCAGGTCGACGACCGGCCGGTATCCCGTCACGGCTCCCGACTCCTCGAGCTTCCGGATGCGCGACTGGACGGTGTTGCGTGCGACGCCGAGCTTCGCCGACAGGTCGACGATCCCGGCGCGAGGGTTGTCGGTGAGCTCGGCGAGCAGGGCCGCGTCGAGACGGTCGAGACTGAGCACGGTGACATCCTTTCGACTGTGATGCGGGTCACTAGTTGAGCATAGTGCATAGCTGTTCAAGAAGATATTGACACCAATCTCACCAGTGCCATGATTGCTGCATAGAAATGCTCACAGAATCCCTTATCGACGCACCATGAAGCGCCATCTGTGAGAGAACGTCCCGGGCTACCCACGAGGTCCCCATGGGGCAATACAACCCACACCGAGGAGCACAACATGCCCGGAGTCGGCATCTGGCGCACCAAATCAGTAGAGCAATCGATCGCGGACACCGACGAACCCGGTTCGAGGCTCAAGCGTGAGCTCACCGCGAAAGATCTGACCGTATTCGGTGTCGCCGTCGTGGTCGGCGCCGGCATCTTCACCCTCACCGCACGCACTGCCGGAAACGTGGCCGGCCCCTCGATCTCGCTGGCCTTCGTCCTCGCCGCGATCACCTGTGGCCTCGCCGCCCTCTGTTACGCGGAATTCGCCTCGACGGTTCCCGTCGCCGGCAGCGCCTACACCTTCTCGTACGCGACGTTCGGCGAGTTCGTCGCCTGGATCATCGGCTGGGACCTGATCCTCGAATTCGCCCTGGCATCCGCCGTGGTCGCGAAGGGGTGGTCCATGTATCTCGGCGGATTGTTCGGCGGCAGTGAACAGACCACGATGCACCTCGGGCCCCTCGCATTCGACTGGGGCGCGCTGGTCATCGTCGGTGTCATCACCGTCATCCTGGCCGTCGGTACCAAGGTGTCCTCGCGGGTGTCCGCGGTCGTCACCGCCATCAAGGTCGCGGTCGTGCTGCTCGTGATCGCCGTCGGCGTCTTCTACATCAAGGCGAGCAACTACGCGCCGTACATTCCGCAGGCCGAGGAATCGCAGACCACCGCGACCGGCGTCCACCAGTCCCTGTTCTCGGCGCTCACCGGCGCCGGTGGCAGCACCTACGGCTGGTACGGCCTCCTCGCCGCGGCGAGCCTGGTGTTCTTCGCCTTCATCGGATTCGACGTCGTCGCCACCACCGCCGAGGAAACGAAGAACCCGCAGAAGTCGCTTCCGCGCGGCATCCTCGGATCGCTCGCCATCGTCACCGTCCTCTACGTCGGCGTCACCCTGGTGCTCACCGGCATGGTCAAGTACACCGACCTGCGGACCGGCAGCGCCCTCGTGGGTGACGGCAGCGCCACTCTGGCCACCGCGTTCGAGGCACACGGCATCACGTGGGCGCAGATGGCCATCAACATCGGCGGCCTCGCCGGCCTCACCACGGTCGTGATGGTGATGATGCTGGGCCAGACCCGGGTGCTGTTCGCGATGTCGCGTGACGGCCTCATGCCGAAGAAGCTGGCCACCACGAACCACAAGGGCGTCCCGGTGCGCATCACCCTGGTCGTCGGTGCAGTCGTCGCCGTCCTCGCCGCGGTGTTCCCGATGGGTGTGCTCGAGGAGATGGTCAACATCGGCACGCTGTTCGCGTTCGTGCTCGTGTGCATCGGTGTCATGGTTCTCCGCCGGATCCGTCCGGACCTGCCCCGCGGTTTCCGCGTCCCGATGGTGCCGCTGGTGCCGATCCTCGCGGTGCTCGCGTGCGGCTGGCTGATGCTGAACCTGTCCGTCGAGACCTGGATCCGGTTCGTCGCCTGGATGGCCATCGGTGTGGTGGTGTACTTCGCGTACGGTCGCCGCAAGTCGGTCCTCGGACAGCGACTGAGAGCGGAACAGAAGGCGGCGGAGCGCACGCCCGAGCCGGAACCCGAGCTCGTGTAGCCGAGCTCGTCCAGAAAGCGGCACGCGCCGAAAGGATCCGCCCACTCCGGAATCGGAGTGGGTGGATCCTTCTTTCGTGCGGTCGTCTTCGGTGAAAGATGGCAGCTGTGATGAAACTCGTGTCCCGCCTGACTGTTTGCGCCGCCGCCGTGGCCGGTGCGGTTCTGCTGCCGGCGGCTTCTGCCTCCGCAGCGGACACCGTTCCCTTCCGGATCGATCCGGCACCGTTCGGAAACCCGAACGGCAGCTTCGACGTTCCCCGCGATCCGATGCGTCGCGGTGGTCGGCGAACAGCCCGGCTCGGTGACGATCACCGGCGGCAAGGCAGACGGTTGGGGGTGCATTCTCATGGCCGACGTGCGGTGGCTGAACCTGTCGACCGGGGCATCCGGCACCGCCCGGCTGTCGGACGGGCTGAACGGAATCCCGGCCGCAGCGACCGTGGCGACGGGCCCGGGGCAGGTCGTCGTCGTCCTCACCTCGTCCGCCGGGGGAGTGGTCACGCCCGGGGTCGCCACGTTCTACGTTCCGTGAGCGTCGGTCGACGCTCGTCACCGGTCTCCGAGCCTCGATTCGATGAAGTGCTCGAACTCCTTCATGTCGCCCTTGACCCGATTCGATCCTGTGCGGACCGATGGGCCCGCAAAAGCGAATCGGTCCGCTCGCCCACGGAGGGCGAACGGACCGATTCGTGAAGTGCTGCGGTCAGCGACCTACGCGGCTCAGCAGTCGAAGTACAGCTGGAACTCGTAGGGGTGCGGACGCAGGTTGACCGGAGCGATCTCCTGCTCGCGCTTGAGCGAGATCCAGGTCTCGATCAGGTCGGTGGTGAACACGCCGCCCTCGGTGAGGTACTCGTGGTCCTGCTCGAGACGGTCGATGACCGCGTTGAGGGACGTCGGAGCCTGCGGGATGTTCTTGGCCTCCTCCGGCGGGAGCTCGTAGAGGTCCTTGTCGACCGGAGCCATCGGCTCGATCTTGTTCTTGATGCCGTCCAGGCCGGCCATCATCTGCGCGGCGAAGTTCAGGTACGGGTTGCCCGAGGAGTCCGGCGCGCGGAACTCGAGGCGCTTGGCCTTCGGGTTGTTGCCGGTGATCGGGATGCGGACCGCGGCGGAGCGGTTGCGCTGGCTGTACACGAGGTTGATCGGAGCCTCGTAGCCCGGCACCAGGCGGTGGTACGAGTTGATCGTCGGGTTCGTGAAGGCGAGCAGCGACGGCGCGTGGTGCAGGATGCCGCCGATGTACCAGCGGGCGACGTCCGACAGGCCCGCGTAGCCGGCCTCGTCGTGGAACAGCGGCTTGCCGTCCTTCCACAGCGACTGGTGGACGTGCATGCCCGAGCCGTTGTCACCGAAGAGCGGCTTCGGCATGAAGGTGGCGGTCTTGCCGTTCTTCCACGCGGTGTTCTTGACGATGTACTTGAACAGCTGCAGGTCGTCGGCCGCGGCGAGCAGGGTGTTGAACTTGTAGTTGATCTCGGCCTGGCCGCCGGTGCCCACCTCGTGGTGGCCGCGCTCGAGCTCGAAGCCGGCGAGCTGCAGGTTGGTGGAGATCTCGTCACGCAGGTCGACGTAGTGGTCGTACGGGGCGACCGGGAAGTAGCCACCCTTCGGGCGCACCTTGTAACCGCGGTTCGGGGTGCCGTCGGCGTTGTACTCGGCGCCGGTGTTCCAGGAGCCGGAGATCGAGTCGAGCTCGTAGAACGCGCCGTTCATCTTCGAGTCGTACGAGACGGAGTCGAAGATGTAGAACTCGGCCTCGGCACCGAAGTAGGCGGTGTCGGCGATGCCGGTGCTGATCAGGTATTCCTCGGCCTTACGAGCGACGTTGCGCGGGTCGCGCGAGTAGGACTCGCGGGTGAAGGGGTCGTGGACGAAGAAGCTGACGTTCAGGGTCTTGGCGGCGCGGAAGGGGTCGATACGCGCGGTGGTGACGTCGGGGAGGAGGAGCATGTCCGACTCGTGGATGGACTGGAAGCCGCGGACGGAGGATCCGTCGAAGGCCAGGCCGTCCTCGAAGACATCCTGGTTGAATGCCTTCGCGGGGATCGAGAAGTGCTGCTCGATGCCGGGCAGGTCGGTGAAGCGGATATCGACGTACTCGACGTCTTCGTCCGCGATGTACTTGATGACCTCTTCGGCCGTGGTGAACGCCACGCTTGTGCTCCTTCAGTCGGTGCGCGCCAGTGTGATGGGCGCCTGCGTCGAATGCAGACGGTATGGACTCGGTGTTGCCCGCCCATCAAACCCATGTTTCGCCAGTGTTACACCTCGCGTCGTCCTGCGGTGAGGACGTAGTTTGTGGTAGAAGTCACCGGCGGCGCACGGGCTCGCCCTTCTAGGGCAGCCCACAGCCTATCCTGGACGCATGGCACGGATGACGGGCAGTTGGCTTTCCGGTCCTTCGGCGGCACTGCCGAAGGACCAGCAGCGCGAGCAGGACTATCCCGGGCAGTTGCTCGGACTCCCGCAGAACGGACCCGGATCGCTCGCCACCACGGGCAAGCGCGTGCTCGCTCTGATGATCGACTGGTTCACCGCGATGGGTGTCGCGATGCTGCTCGTCGGCGAGAACCCGCTCGAGAGCTCGAACCTGTCCGCCTACACCCTGATCGTCTGGTTCGTCGTGGGCGTCCTGTGCGTGACGCTGTTCTCGTTCACCCCCGGCCAGTACATCGCCGGCCTCCAGGTCGCGCGGGTCGACGCTCCGAAGCGGGTCGGCATCGTCCGCGCCCTGTCCCGCCAGCTGCTGCTCGTGTTCATCGCCCCCGCACTGGTCACCGACGTCGACAACCGCGGACTGCAGGATCGGGCCACCCAGACCGCCGTCGTACGCAGCCGCTAGGGCTTTCCGGCCCCGGCAATCGACGCGGTGAGTGCGAAGTCGCTCACACTGCAGCTGGGGCGAAATTCCGAAAGCCTGGGCGGATTCCGAATCGCGTTGCGGATCGGAAACGTCGACCTGACACAACGAGAAGGGCCGCTCCCGTGATCGGGGGCGGCCCTTCTCGTTCGTTCTCTTGTCAGCGTCGGCGGATCGTGCGCTGCACGCTGCGCATCTTCGCACCGGGAGGCAGCGGACCCTTCGGCATCGCCGGACCGGACTTCTTGGTGCTCAGCGCGGACAGTCGGCCCTCGATGGCATCCATGCGCTTGGTATCGATGTTGCGGGGCAGCTTCGACAGATGCTTCTGCAACTGCGACAGCTTCACCTGACCCTCGTCGTTGCCGACCACGACCTCGTAGATCGGGGTGTCGCCGACCAGTCGTGCCACGCGCTTCTTCTCCTGCGCGATGAGACCCTTCACCCGGCCGGGCGAACCCTCACCGACGAGGATGACGCCGGGGCGGCCGATCACGCGGTGCACGGCGTCGAGCTGGGTGGTGCCGGCGACGGCCTGGGTCACGCGCCATGCGCCCTGAAGGTTGTCGAGCGCCCAGGCGGCCGCACCGGCCTGGCCCTCCGCTCTCGCGTAGACGGTCTTCTGCACGCGGCGACCGAAGATGATGAACGCCAGCAGCGCGCCGACGATGATGCCGATCGGCAGGAAGAACCACTGCAGCCCGAAGATCAGGCCGATCAGGAAGAACACGACGATCGATGCGACGAGCACACCGATCATCCACGGCAGCAGAAGCTTGTCTTCTTTGCGCTGGATCTGGAAGGCCTGCCAGAGCTGCGTGCGCCGCTCCTTCGATGCCTGCTTGCGCGCGGCCTTCGCCGCGGCTTTCGCTTCCTTGGTGGGTTTGCTGCCGTTCGCCATGCTTATCAGGATACGTTCCCCGTGATGGCGTCCTCGCCACCACGGGTCCCGGCTCCGGCTACTGCCCGAAGCGGGCGAGTACCGAGCTCGCCTCCTGCGACGCGGTGCCCTCCTGGGCGAGATGTGCCTGGCCCGCGGGCAACTCGCGGCCGTGATGGGCCATCGCCTGCGCGTAGAGACGACCGGCGCGATAGGACGAACGCACCAGCGGTCCGGCCATCACACCCGCGAAGCCGATCTCCTCGGCGGTCTTCGAGTGCGCGACGAACTCCTCGGGCTTGACCCACCGCTCCACCGGATGGTGCCGCGGAGACGGACGCAGGTACTGGGTGATGGTCACGATGTCGCAGCCGGCGTCGTGCAGATCGTGCAGCGCCTCGGTCACTTCCTCGGGGGTCTCGCCCATGCCCAGAATCAGGTTGGACTTGGTGACCAGACCGAACTCGCGGGCGGCGGTGATCACATCCAGGGAACGCTGGTAGCGGAACGCCGGGCGGATCCGCTTGAAGATCCGCGGGACGGTCTCGACGTTGTGGGCGAGCACCTCGGGACGGGACTCGAACACTTCCTGCAGAAGCTCGGGCTTGCCGTTGAAGTCGGGAATGAGGTTCTCGACACCGGTGCCCGGGTTCAGTTCGTGGATCTTCCGGACGGTTTCCGCGTAGAGCCAGGCGCCGCCGTCGGGCAGATCGTCGCGCGCGACACCGGTGATGGTCGAGTAGCGCAGCCCCATCGCCTGAACGGACTCGGCGACACGGCGCGGTTCGTCGCGGTCGAGGGCGGTGGGCTTACCGGTGTCGATCTGGCAGAAGTCGCAGCGTCGGGTGCACTGCTCGCCGCCGATGAGGAAGGTCGCTTCGCGGTCCTCCCAGCATTCGTAGATGTTGGGGCAGCCGGCTTCCTCACAGACCGTGTGCAGACCTTCGCTGCGCACCAGGCCCTTGAGCTCGGTGTATTCCGGGCCCATTTTCGCCCGGGTCTTGATCCAGTTCGGTTTGCGTTCGATCGGCGTCTGCGCGTTTCGGGTCTCGATCCGCAGCAGTTTGCGTCCTTCTGGGGCCACAGTCACGGATCCGATCGTACGCCCGGGGAAAGGTCCGGGCCCGGCCGGGGAGCGCCCGGCCGGGCCCGTCTCGTGGAAGCCGTCAGAACCGCATGGTGGTGAACTCGGGGCGCTGCGCGGGCGGCTCGGACGCGGCGACGGCCTGCTCGAACGTGACCCGCTCGATGTCGTGCTCGGTGACCGGAAGCTTCCCGTCGAGCGCATCGACGACCGCGGTCGTCACGGCGTCGGTCACCTCGTCGACGGTGACGTCGCGGCCCAGTTCGCCCGTCAGCGACGCGACGCCCGCATCGCGGATGCCGCACGGAACGATGGAGTCGAACGCGTCGAGTGCGGAATTGCAGTTGAGGGCGAACCCGTGCATCGCGACGCCGCGCTGAACCCGGATCCCGATCGCCGCGATCTTGCGTTCGGGAAGCCACCGGCCGTCGCGCAGTTCGGCAGGCAGCCACACTCCGGAACGGCCCTCGACGCGTCCACACCGCAGTCCCATGTCGGTGCACACGGTGATCAGGGCCTGCTCGAGACGTCGCACGTAGTTCACGACGTCGATCGGCTCGGCGAGCCGCACGATCGGGTACCCGACGAGCTGACCCGGCCCGTGCCAGGTGATCTTGCCGCCGCGGTCGACGTCGATCACCGGGGTGCCGTCCTTGGGCCGGTCGCCTTCCTCGGTGCGCCGACCGGCGGTGTAGACGGGGGGATGCTCGAGCAGGAGAAGCGTGTCGGCGCCGATCCCGTCGGCGCGCTCGGCAGCGAGTTCACGCTGACGCTCCCATGCTTCGAGGTAACCGATCAGCCCCAGGCGGGCAACGACGACGGGATTCGAATCGAGTCGGGCGGAAGCTGTGGCGCTGCTCATGTATGTCGACCCTACGCCGTCCGGTGGGCCGTCAGAAGGGGAGGCGCTTCGCCGAGGGAACGATTTATCGGGCGGGTTCGATCGGTCGCGGAAACACCCGTAGCGGGGCGATGCCGGTGCGGCATCGCCCCGCTACGTGAGGCTTTCGGTCACCCGCAGGAACGGGTCACCGGGTCACAGACCGAGATCGGCCTCGAACGCGCCTTCCTCGAGACGGTGCTTGACCGTGGTGAGGAAGCGGCCGGCATCGGCGCCGTCGATGAGGCGGTGATCGTAGGTCATCGGCAGGTAGCACATCGACCGCACACCGATCGACTCGTTGCCCGCCTCGTCCTTGACGACGACCGGACGCTTGACGATTGCGCCGGTGCCGAGCATCGCCGCCTGCGGCGGCACCAGGATCGGGGTGTCGAACAGCGCGCCCTGGCTGCCGATGTTGGTGATCGTGAACGTGCCACCGGCCAGCTCGTCGGGCTTGAGCCCACCGTTGCGGGCGCGGTCGGCGATGTCGACGATCGCCCGGGCCAGGCCGCCGAGGGTCAGGTCACCGGCGTTGTGGATCACCGGGGAGAGCAGGCCCTGCTCGGTGTCCACGGCGATGCCGAGGTGCTCGGCGGCGTGGTAGGTGATCTCCTTCTTGCCCTCGTCGTAGGACGCGTTGATGTTCGGGTGCACCCGCAGCGCCTCGACCACGGCCTTCGCGAAGAACGGCAGGAAGGTGAGGTTCACGCCCTCGCGTTCGGCGAACGACTTCTTCGCCTGCGCCCGCAGCTGAGCGATCTTGGTGACGTCGACCTCGAAGGTCTGCGTGAGCTGCGCGGTGCTCTGCAGCGATTCGCGGGTCTTGACCGCGGTGATCTGGCGGATGCGGTTGACCTTCTGGGTCGTGCCGCGCAGCTTCGCGAGCTCGGGGCGGACACCCGGGGCGTTCGCCGGTGCCGTCGGCGCCGCAGCCGCCGGGGCTGCAGCGGTGGGAGCCTTCGAAGCCTGGGCCGCGGCGAGCACGTCCTGCTTGCGGATACGTCCGCCGACACCGGTGCCCTTGACGGTCGACAGGTCGACGCCGTTCTCGGCGGCGAGCTTGCGGACCAGCGGGGTCACGTAC